>JAWBSH010000007.1:23275-32709 GCA_038843015.1 Zestosphaera sp.
AGTCTCGACACTTTAGGCCACGCGCTAGACTCCTCAGCTATCGTCAGGACACCAGGGTAGTACTTATGGACAGCCTCGTTAAACTCCTTAATAAACTCTATTGCTTCAAGGTTCTCCCTACCACCGTATACGTTAGGCACCCACTCACCAGGCTTCCTAGAATAGTCTAGATAGAGCATCGAAGCAACAGCATCTACCCTCAACCCATCAACATGGTACTTCTCAATCCAGAATAGCGCGTTACTTATCAAGAAAGACTTGACTTCACCCTTACCGTAATCGAATACGTAGCTACCCCAATCAGGGTGGACCCTCTTCCTCCAATCCTCATATTCGTAGAGGTGCGTGCCATCAAAGAAAGCCAGACCGTGCTCGTCCGTAGCGAAGTGCGAAGGCACCCAATCAATTATCACACCAACACCACATTTATGAAGCCTCTCAATCAAGTACATGAAGTCTTGAGGCTTCCCATACCTGCTAGTAGGGGCGTAGTACCCTACTACTTGATAACCCCAAGAACCGTAGAACGGGTGCTCCATCACAGGCAAGAACTCAACGTGTGTGAAACCCATATAACACACGTAATCACATAATCTGTCAGCAAGCTCCCGGTACGTCAAGAACCTGTTACCTTCTTCAGGAACTCGCATCCACGAACCTAAATGAACCTCGTATATAGTTATGGGTGCCTCATAAGAATTCTTCGAAGCCCTAACACGCAACCACTCGTCATCCCCCCAATCGTAACTCAAGTCCCAAACGATAGACGCAGTCTTAGGAGGTGTCTCCCACAAAAACGCGTAGGGGTCGCCCTTAAAAACCTTGTAGCCCCCGAACTTAGAAACTATGTAGTACTTGTACTTATCACCGACTCTGACCCCACCTACGAAGCCCTCCCAGATGCCGGAGCCGTCTCTCCGAGGAATCAGCTTATGTATTCCAGTCTTCCAACCGTTAAAGTCGCCAACCACGTGTACCTCAACAGCGTTAGGAGCCCATACCGCGAAGTAAGTACCTGAAACTCCGTCAACGACTAAGGGGTGAGCACCTAACTTCTCGTAAATCTTATAATGTCTTCCTTCTCTAAACAAGTATACGTCATAATCAGTAATCAGACTATACTCAACCACGCCTCTACTCATAGACTTTCTCTCTAGCTAAACTCCTTATCTACGTGAAGTAAGTGATTTACATCACTTACTCAGTTAAGCTAATTAGTTCCTCAAGAACCTTAACAACTTCACTTAATTCTTCGGTAGCTAGCTTCTTAGCTAACTCCTCATTACCTAAAACATTCTTGACCCACTCAGAAATATACCCTCTCTTCAGATGTTCTCTCACTACCTCCTCGGGCGCAAGACCGTACTTAATGACTACGTACAAGTGCTTCAAGCTCTTCATCCTGAGCGGGACTGGAGCCCCAGTACTAGGGTCTGTCACCACATAAGCCTTATCTTCACTAACCTCCGTCAAGACACTCTTGAGAGATTCCTTAACTCTCTTACCCTTATCAGTCAGCATGTAAGTACCTTTAGACACCTCAATTACTAACCCCTCCTCGAGTAACTCCCTCAAGTACCTCCTCAAAGTACTCCTACTAAGACCAACCAACTCACTTAACTCATGACACCTAACCTCTCCCTCGATCTTGGCAAGAACGTTAAGTAGTGACGCCCTCACCAACTCACACCCCTAATATATTTGTTGATGGTATGGTTAAAAATATGGCTGACACATACTCTCTTTGAAGAATTAATTCTTGATCATAAAGATTCTTACTCGACTTAACCCTCCAAACCAAGAACTCAGTTCGAGAATTTACTCTCTAAGTAACCCACGAAATACTCCGGGTTGTAAGTCTCGCCAAAAGACTTGAGTAGCAGTTCTTTGGGTGGGTAAATCGAGCCCCACCTATGTATCTTCTCTCTCAAGTAGTCCTTAATTCTCTGAAAGTCTTTGTTGACTACGTGAGCGTAGAGCCCGCCTAAGTCTCTGTCCATATAGTAAGCTATCTGAGAGGATAACAATGTTCCCAGCGTGTAGGTGGGGAAGTAACCTATAGAGCCCATACTCCAGTGTATGTCTTGAAGAACGCCCTCAGAGTAGTTCTTAGGCTTAATACCCAGCAAGCTCTCCATCTCGTGGTCCCACAACTCAGGCAATTCAGCAACCTTCACCTCACCCGTGATCATCAGCTTCTCTAGCTTGAATCTGAGGATTATGTGGAGGTTGTAAGTGACTTCATCAGCGTCTACGCGGATCAAAGAAGGCTTCACAGTATTGAAGTACACGTATATGTCTTCAGGGTCTCTATCCCTGGCGGGACTCACCAGTCTGACTAAGTCTATGAATGCGTTGACGAACGCTCTAGACCTGCCTATCACGTTCTCCCAGAACCTACTCTGAGACTCGTGAATGCCGAGCGAGACTCCACTACCTACTGGAGTATACTTAAGTTCTTCATCAATCTGTAGTTCGTAAAGCGCGTGGCCAAACTCGTGAATCACGCTGAATAACGTCCTCTTGAAGTCGTAGCCCTCATATCTAGTAGTTATTCTGACGTCCTTCAAGCCCATGTTTATAGTGAAGGGGTGAGCCGACACGTCAAGCCTTGCTCTCTTACCGATCGGAAACCCGAAAGTCTCAAGCACCGCCAGGTTAAGTTTCTCAGCTTCTTCTCTTAAGTACTTCTCTTTCTCTAGGGGATGATCTACTGAGTACTTACCCTCACTAAGCACTCTATCTAATACTCTCCTTATCCTGGGCTCTAAGTATGTGAACATAGTTTCTACGTCTCTAGTAGTCATCCCCTCCTCGTAGATGTCTAACAAGGCGTCGTAAGGGTGTTCCCTAAAACCCAGGTAATTCGCTTTCTCTCTCGTCAAGTCAACTATCTTCTCTAGGTAAGGCCTGAAAATCTCGAAATCATTCTTTTCTCTAGCTACTTTCCAAGCCACCCGACCTTCCTGAGTTACTCTAGCCAACTCCTCAACAAGTCTTGGAGGCAAGACCCTAGCAATCCTGACTTCCCTCTCAAGAACTCTAACAACGCCTCTCTCGTAATCGTTTAGCGACTCCTGCTTAGAAGCTCTCTCGAGAGCCTCAAGAAACTCCCTACGAAGTAGCAACTCCTGAGTCATGAGACTCAACTCTGCGTGAGCAACACTCCTCTCTTCAACACCCTCAACAGGCATGTAAGTCTCTAGATCCCAGCCCATGACAGACATCGCGTGCGATAAAGCCCAAACCCTCCTGTAAAGTCTTAAGAGGTCTTTAACAGCTTCGTTCACGAAATACATTAAATCACCTATTAAAGATGGCGTAACACCATATAAGCATAAACCCCAATAAAGTGTTCCAAATTAACTAATAAAGCATTTCCCGTCTCCAAGAGAGGTGAAGGATCAGCTTAAAAATCTACTCTTGACTTTCATACGGGTGTCGCGGCTGCTAGACTTCGGCTACGCGCTGATCACCGCTGGCCTATGGTCTCTTAACCCGGCCTTTATAAGCAAATACAAAAACGCGTTACAGCCCATCCTCTTCACCGGACTTAGAGCCCTGCTAGCCCTACTTCCCACACTCCTACTATGTTCCTTAACAGGGTTTAGAGTTGAGGTAACACCGCTCAGCATCCTCTTATTCACGGCTTCTGCCTTGATAGGGCCTGGAATAGGCGACGCCGCCTACACTAGAGCTATTCAGGTCTTAGGCGGCGGGAGAGCAGTAGTCGTGGCTTATACCTACATATTCGTGGCTCAAGCTCTCTCAGTCCTCTTAGGAGAAGTCTTGAGACTGGGCGTCTTAGTCGGGGCGGTCCTAGCGTTTCTCGGACTCGTTATTTCAGCACCTAATAATTCAGGAAATAAGGAGGCCTCGTTGAAGAACTTCAGTTACGCTGCTACAGCATCACTATGTTGGGGAATAGGAACAGTACTAAGCACTATGTCACTTCATTACGCAGACCCTACCTCACTCCTAGTGATTAGGTTGGGAGTCTTAGTGGCAGTTTTTATACCTGCAGGTCTGCTGAGTATTCACGCCAAGAAAAATTACAGCATACAAAACAACCTGAGAAAAATGATCGAGTGTTCTGGGATAACCGGAGTTATCGGATGGTTTGGAGGTATGTACTTCTTTCTCTTGTCTTTAGCCACTGTAGGCACCGCCTCAACAGTCCTTGCGACAGCATTAACTCCAATACTTTCAATGATCACTACTAGAGGGGTTGCTAGAGAGCTTCATAATCATGCCTTGATTTTAGGTGCTGCATTAACATCTCTTGGTATAGTGGTCGCAGCCTTTCTTAGCTGATTACTGACTCCCTCCCAGTAAGGGCTCCAGAAATACTAGAGAAGCATTCTAGAAAATTTCTGGTTAGGTCTTTATAACGGGTTTTAACCAGCTACCCCTCACTATCCACAAAAACGCTAGTAACCCGGTTATTATGTTGCTTATCGACATACCGATCCAGAGCCCCCTAACACCCATCCTGAAAGGTCCTGGACCGAATAAGTAGGCTAGTACATTCCTCAAAACCCATAACCTAAAGAGACTTAAATACATGACTGTCTTCGTGTGTCCAGACCCGCTCGCGACAGAGAAAGCAGCTCTCAAAATCACGAAGAATATTATTGATGGACCCATGTATAAGAGGAAGTCAGCTGCCCCCTGAACGACTTCAGGGTCTGAAGGAGCGAACACGGAGACTACCGAGTACCTGAAAACTATATAGGCTGAAACTCCTAACCCGGTTATTAGAGTAGAGTAAAGCACCGTCTTAAGAGCTGTTATCTTAGCTCTCTCATACATTTCAGCACCTAGACTCTGACCAATTATTGTGGCAGTAGCTCCGAGCAAACTAGCGACAAAAATGTCGAGGAGCCCGAGAGGTCTGTCACCTATCCCCCAAGAAGCTAGTGCGACACTACCTAACATGCTTATTATTGCGGTCAAGAGAGTGAAGCCTCCTGCCTCACCAATCGATGACACAGATATAGGCAACCCTATCTTAACTAACTTACGCAACAACCACGGCTTCGGCCTCAAATGGCGTAACTGGAGTTTCTCACCTCTAATACCCTTAGTCAAGACCCTCATAGCTATGAGTGAAGCAATGAAGTCACTCAGTAGCGTGGCTATAGCAGCCCCCGCAACCCTCATAGAGGGTATGGGACCTAAACCAAATATTAAGACAGGGTCTAAAACTACGTTCAGCAAGACTCCCGCGACTCTAATCTTCATAGGAGTTACGGTATCTCCGGCTGCACTAAAAATAGATACTGTGGCGTCCATCAAGCCAAAGATAGTAAATCCTAGTGAGAAGTACCTCCCGTAAGTCACGGCGTCAGGAATTACCTCAGCAGGCACTCCTATGACGACCATCATTAGAGGCAGTAAGAAGTAAGCGACTAAGCCGACAGGCAGTCCTAGAAGCAAGACTATCAGTAACAACTGCCCGGCAGCATTCATGGCTGACTCATAGTCTCTAGCACCCCAATACTGAGAAACTAGAGATATACCTGCCTGAAAAACACCTGCTAATCCAGCAACTACTAAGAAAACGACAGGCCATGTAGCGTTAACAGCGGCTAGAGCTTCTCTCCCTAACCTCCCCAACCAAAACATGTCTGTTATGTTGTAGACTACCTGAAGAGCCTGCATCACACCTATAGGGAGACCCAGCTTCAACATAACCTTAACTATAGGCTCCCTCAACACCCAGTCTTTATCATCCAATCACAGCACCTACTAAGTAGTGAATAGAGCTGACCACGAAAATAAGCTAAAAGAACAACTAAGTAGTCAGTAACTGATCAAGAGAAGTTCTTTAGTTTGACTCATATTATAGGGGCTTTAGTAAACTCATCAACTACTAAGACCTCATCAAAGAGTGAACTACTAACCAAAACATCACGTATGTTCTTAGCTATAGTTGTCCACAAAGCGTGATTTATGAACTTACAGAAGGGACAGCCCGGGTCACTACTCAAGAAACTCAAGTAAACAATTAGCCTCCTCCCATCACTAGATATCCTGAGCCTACTCACAACACCTGAAGAAATAACATCAACGTCAAACCCAGGAACAACTACCTTCCTCAACATATCCTCAACAAGCCTCAACTTACTTAGTAGAGTATCTTCACTCACGTACCTCTCCCAACTAAATAATCAAATGAAGATGTTAATAAATTATTGTGTGAACTATTAGGATACCTTAAGGAATAGATTAAATTAATTAACATAACCACACACAACTCGCGAGAGACTGATCAATAAATACTAAATACTTTTAACCAGGTACTTATAGATTTTATTAGGTGATTACACGTTATGAAGTCAGACCTCTCTAAAGAAGATGTCTTCTCACTACTTAAGAAACTCTCTGAGAGTATAGGTCCTTCAGGTAATGAGGACAGTGTTAGAGAGTTAGTCATAGATGAGATGAAGAGAGTAGCTGACGCGTTGAGAGTTGATACGTTAGGTAACGTCATAGCAGTTAAGAAAGGGTCTAGAGGTAGTGGTAAGTTGATGCTTGCTGCACACATGGACGAGATAGGGCTGTTCGTTTCACACATAGATGAGAAAGGATTCTTAAGAATACTGCCTATAGGAGGAATCCCTGAAAGGTCGCTAGTCTACCAGAGAGTCATAATCAAGACTAGAGATGGGAGACGCTACAGGGGTGTGATAGGTCTGAAGCCACCTCACGTAATAAAACCCGAAGAACTTCGTCAAATACCTGAGATGAAGGAGTTTTTCGTCGACATAGGCGCTACCTCAAGAGAGGAAGTCCTCAACATGGGTGTTAGGGTAGGTGACATAGCTGTATTTGATAGAGAGTTGAGTGTACTGACGGGAGATAGAGTCACGGGCAAAGCAATAGACGATAGAGTAGGTCTAGCAGTAATGCTGAAGTCTTTTGAAGTTATTGAGTCACCAGAGCTTGACGTGTATGCGGTAGCGACTGTTCAGGAGGAGGTGGGACTTAAGGGTGCTGAGGTAGCAGCGTACTCGATAACGCCTGACGTAGCCCTCGCCCTAGACGTGACGGTAGCGAGTGACTTTCCCGGAGTCTCTGAACACGAGTGGTGTACTCAGCTAGGTAAGGGTCCTGCCATAAAAGTAGCTGATGGCAGGTCTGCTTCAGGACTTATAGCACACCCAGAAGTAGTCAAGATGCTAATAAAGATAGCTGAGGAGTCGGGAATACCGTACCAGGTGGAAGTCTTGGCAGGGGGAACAACAGACGCTTCAGTTATAGCTCTGAATAAAGAGGGAGTGCCTGCAGGTGTAGTCTCAATACCTTCACGTTACATACACTCACCAGTCGAGGTCATAGACCTCAAAGACGTATTAAACGCTATCAAACTAACTAAAGCGTTTGCGGAGAGAGCTACTCACGAGTGGGTGAGCTCATTAAAAGAACGTAGAATAAAATAAGACGCGATACTTGAGGCCTCATACTAGAACTTCTTCATTAAAACAGATTTACATTTTTAACGCACTACCTTTTTAACTTGCTGGCAAACATTTCTTAGGTGTTCCGCAATGTATAAGTTTAGTAAAACTAAGCTACAAGGCATGATCGGGTACGCTTTAATTCCTGAGGGGCTTGAGACTTACCCAGGTCTTGTAGCTCTACACGCGTTTAATCAAACACCTGAGTCAATATACGAGATTACTAAGAAGTTTGCTGAGTCGGGATTCTTAGTCTTTGCCCCAAGATATACTGACGCAAGCGACGGCGTCGTAGTTTCCGTGAATGCTTTAAGAAGCCTTAAATCGTTTAAGGGAATTGACCCCTCTAGAGTAGGTATTTTTGGTATTTCGCTTGGAGGCACTGTAGCTCTGCTAGCGTCTACGCAAGAACCAGTTAGTTTCGTCATCGACGTTGGTGGTTGGGTAGACTTGGCAGACCTTTACAACCACCTTTCTAAGTTCCCTACTGGTACACCGCAGAAATACATAGCTGAATTAGTTAAGTCAACTATAGGAACTCCTGAAGAAAGTGCCGAGATCTACACGTTATCAAGCCCTATAACTTACGTAGAGAAAGTTACTGGTAAGGTCTTAATAATACACGGCGGTAAAGACACTATGGTTCCAGTAACACAGTCTCAGAGATTACTCGAGAAACTAAAAGAATACAATATCGAGGCTAAGCTAGAGATCATTGAGGATGCTGACTACCTGTTTAGCAAGAAAGAAGAAGAGTTAGTGAGGATTTCCCTAGAATTTCTAAGAAGTCACAAAATAATCTAATCGTGAAGCTAGTTGCAGTCACTAACAGAAAATGTTTACATATGATAACATAACTATTTTTAGTTGTTTAAACTCATTAGTCGTGAGGTGCTACAAGAGTTGAAACCACCCACATTAATGGCTACGTTAGTTGTCCTCATAATAATAGCGGGCATAGTAGGGTTCCTAGCAGGTCAGATGTCAGTACCTCCCGGCGGACTCACTACTGTGACCCTCACCACAACACAGACAGTAACGTCTTACGTGACGGCTTCACCCACGCCCACAACTACTCCAGGCTTCATCGGCACTGTTAAAATAGGAGCTCTGTTACCG
Organism: Zestosphaera sp.; assembly: GCA_038843015.1. NCBI lineage: Archaea > Thermoproteati > Thermoproteota > Thermoprotei > Desulfurococcales > Desulfurococcaceae > Zestosphaera > Zestosphaera sp. The sequence continues at coordinate 31,858 of JAWBSH010000007.1, forward strand.
CTGAACCTACCGATTGGTCAGATGATGCTTAACTCTATTCAGATGGCTGTTGAGGAAATCAATGCTGAGGGGGGTGTGCTGGGTTACAAGATAGAAGTAGTTACTTATGACACTGAATGGAGTGGTGATAAAGCTAACGCCGGCTACAAATACCTAGCTGAACAAGGAGTAAAAGTAGTTGTGGGAGTCTTCGGGTCTCACGAAGCACTAGCCATAATGGACTTGCTTCAGCTTTATGAGGTCCCAATAATTGCTTCAGGAGCTGTTAGTGACGCGATAGACGCGATGGTTCTTCAGAACTACGACGCGTACAAGTATTGGTTCAGAGCATACGTCAACGCAACTTCTCAAGCAGCAGCTACTTGGGACCTCCTAGCTTACCTTTCCAGGAGGTTTGGCTGGACTAAACTAGCGTGGATTTATGAGGACTTGCCGTGGGTCATACCACACGCACTTTACGGGCAAAACAGGTCTGTTCAGGAGGGTGTGGAGATAGTCTACACTCAGGGAGTCCCGACAGACATAGGGTCCTTCACAGACATATTCGCTCAAGCAGTAGCTTCAGGCGCTCAATACATAACTTGGCAATTCTCGGGCACTGAAGATTACGTGTTCGCCAGAGACTACAGCTTAGGTCAAGTACCTCTCTTAGCTGTTGGGGGAGGTACTTTCGCAATGCTTGACGCCTTCTATAACCAGACTTTCGGCGCTGCAGAAGGACTAATATGTATTTCTTGGGGATTCCCAATACCGATAACCGAGAAAACCATGAGTTTCTATAGCAAGTACAAGAATAAGTACGGGACTGAACCAATATTCACTACTTGGTACGCCTACGACTCAGTCCACATG
>JAWBSH010000007.1:32807-77976 GCA_038843015.1 Zestosphaera sp.
ATATGTATTTCTTGGGGATTCCCAATACCGATAACCGAGAAAACCATGAGTTTCTATAGCAAGTACAAGAATAAGTACGGGACTGAACCAATATTCACTACTTGGTACGCCTACGACTCAGTCCACATGTGGGCTGAGGCAGTAAGGAAGGCGGGAAGCTTTGACGTAGATGCAGTAATCAACGCTCTAGAAACTAACGTGTTTGTAGGAGCTGCAGGAGTCTACGAGTTTACTAGAAGTCATACGTCGCTTCTGGCGCCTAACAGGATATACCCCGTCTACTTCCAGTGGCAGGGAGGAAAGAGAGTAGTTGTGTGGCCTTTCAGAGTAGTAGAGCCAGGAACAAAACTACTATTACCTGAGTTAGTAAACGGTACAAGAGTTTGGAGAACTATACCGTGGCCATAGGCTGGTTAAGATGGATGTTGATATATACAAGTACATACTTCTTTTTAGTATATTTCACTCTTCAACTTACCTAATGTTTTCTATAGGTTTTTCGATGTTGTTTGGTGTGGCTAAGATACCTAATCTCGCTTATGGCTCCCTATATATTTTTTCTTCGTACATTATGTACGCCCTCATTAGATACTTAGCTCTAGAGCCGGTAGTGGCTGCTTTAATAGCTGTGCTGGCTGCGGGGTCGATGGGGTTATTGATAGGAGAGACCGTAGTTAAGCCTGCTCTGAAAATGCCTGTAACCATATTTATAACTACCCTGGCTGTAGCATACATCTTCGAGGAGTTCTTCCGCATTGAGATGGGCTTGAGACCCATAACACTGCCCTTATATCCGGGAGTAACCTACGTTCTAGGAGTCCCTGTAAGTAACCACTGGTTCTTAGTTCTCGCGGCAAGCCTACTCATGTTTTCTCTACTGACGGTCTTCTTGAAATACACGGTGATAGGGAGGTCTATTAGAGCCGTTGCTGAGAGCTGGGACGAGTCTAGACGTTTAGGCATAAACCCGCTGAAAGTCTTGAGAGTGACTTTCTTTGTGTCGGGGATTTACGCCGGAGCCACGGGAGTCTTACTAACACCGCTTAAAGCTCTAACACCTACCGCAGGTTGGGGGCCTCTCTTCACCGCCTTCGCTATAGTTGCTTTGGGAGGCGTGGGAAGCGTGTCAGGCACTTTAATAGCTTCCTTCATTTATGGGTTTCTTGAGCAAACAATGACTTACGTTTTAGGGAGCGGAATAGCCAGCATATCACCCCTCATACTCATAATCCTAGTGTTAGTGTTTAGGCCTCAAGGTATTATGGGGAGGGCAGAATAAGATGGTCTTCGTCAAACGCAGTGCTAGAGACTTAATCATTAGTAAGACCCCCTTCCTCGCAGTACTTGCGGCTCTAGCTCTACTACCCCTCCTAGGTGTGGGAGGTTACTGGCTCGACGTGCTAACTAGAGTAAACTTATTCTTGCTAGTAACGCTAGCGATCGACCTGTATTCGGGGACGACCTACTACCTAAACCTAGGAATTTCATTTACTTTCGGGTTCGCCGGCTACGCGCTAGCACTACTAAACGTGTACTACAGCATACCAACCGAATACTCCCTACTCTTAGCCATACCTATCTCAGTCTTCTTTAGCTTAGTGATTCTATTACCTAGCCTCAAAATCAGGGGAGTCTACTTCGCTATACTATCTCTCCTCGTACCAATAGTTTACATAGGGATAGTCACTGCCCAGCCTTTTTCTCTCTACTTGGGTGGTGAGGGTGGCTTAAGATTCAAGCAGTTATTCCTAGACTTCGCCAGAAGTCTGCCATCTGATGTCAGACTTGTTTTCCTCCAGTACTCCTACTATTACATCTCATTAGCGGCTGCAGTGATCGGATACTTAGTAGCTTACAAGATAGGCTTCTCTGAATTCGGCTTCATGTTAAGAGCTATAGGGCAAGACGAGGAACTAGCTGAGGGCACTGGGATAAACACTCTTAAAGTAAAGATAATCGGATACTTAATATCTAGCTCATACGTGAGCATTGCTGGAGCGCTCTACGCGTCTATGAGGCCCCCAGTAACAGTCGACCTCGTAGTGCCAGCCAACACACTAATACCTCCCCTCACTTCAGCCATAGTGGGTGGGCTGGGAACCGTGGTAGGTCCTACTATAGCTAATTACCTGCTTCTACTCACTTACGAGCTAATGTGGGGATTCATAGGTAGGTGGAGAGTGATAGTCTACATGCTCCTCCTCATAACCATAATAGTGATCAGGCCTCAAGGACTCATCTTCAAGATCTACCTAGACTTAAAGAAGCGTTTAAGAGGTGTTCTCCGTGAGTGAGATCCTCAAATGTGAGGAAATAACGAAGAAGTTCGGGGGGCTCACAGCACTCAATAAAGTTAGCTTCAACGTAGATAGGGGAGAAATATTCGGCATTATAGGACCGAACGGCTCAGGAAAGACCACCCTACTCAACGTCATCACAGGACTCCTAAAACCTGAGGAGGGGAGAATCTTACTAGACAGTAAGGACATAACTAATCTGAAGCCTCATGAGAGAGTAAAACTAGGTATTGCCAGGATGTTTCAAGGAATGAGGGTCTTCCCCTACCTCCCAGTATACCTTAACGTAGAGCTCGTAGCTAGAGCTGTTTACGGCGACGTTAGACTAGCTAGAGCAAAAACATCCTGGGCTCTCACGATGAGCGGACTACTGCCTGAGGCAGGAGAATTACCTACGAAGCTAACACCTTATAAGCTGAGAATGCTTGAGTTCGCCAGGATCTTAGTGTCTAACCCTAAAGTAGCTTTGCTTGACGAGCCGTTCGCGGGACTCACTTCCGGCGAAGCTGAGACAATGATAGACCTAGTGAAGAAATTCAACTCTCTAGGGATCACTTTCGTAGTAGTTGAACATAAACTGAGATACTTGATGAAGATAGCTAATAGGGTAATGGTGCTAAACCAAGGAGTAAAGATAGCTGAAGGGAAGCCAGAAGATGTGGTCAGAAACCCTCAAGTAATCGAGGTATACTTGGGGGTGAGCTGAAGAAATGAATGAAGTTCTTGAAGTCAGGAATCTTAGGTCAGGTTACGGGCAGGTCCTGATCCTGAATGACGTGAGTTTTCTCGTAAGAAACAACGAGGTTGTCGGAATCATAGGCCCTAACGGAGCGGGCAAAACAACGCTACTTAAGACTATTCTAGGATACTTAAAACCCTGGAGTGGTGAAATAGTCTACTTAAGTAAGAGAATAGACGGACTAAATACCGAAAAAATAGTTTCACTAGGCATAGGGTACGTGCCTGAGAGGGGCGGGATACTTAGAACACTCACGGTGAAAGAGAATATAGAGTTAGTCACCGGGATATTTAAGGAGAGTTCTGAGAAGCTGAGAGAACTCCGCAAGCTCTTCCCCATAATAACTGAGAGAGCTTCTCAAGTAGCTGGTACTCTTAGTGGTGGTGAGCAGAAGATCCTCTCTATAGTTCTAGGACTACTAACAGCTAAAAAACTCCTCATAATGGACGAGCCGTCTGCCGGATTAGCACCAGTAGTTAGGAAGAAGCTCTCAGACCTCCTCAAGACAGTTGCTACCGAGTTAGAACTCTCGCTACTCATAACAGAGCAAGACCCTAGCCTAGTAGCTGACCTAGCAGACACAGTGTATGTCATGGAGAGAGGACATATCGTGAGAAGCGGAAAACCAGAGGAACTAATAAGAGTAGAAGTCTTGAGAGAATACTATCTAGGATTCTAATATATCACCACCTGCCACATCCGCACATACTCTCGGGTTAATTTACTGAAGACCCTAGTAGTGAGTCAAGCTCTTTTCAAGACAGTATTTTGAGGGTGAGCTCAGACACAAGCAGAAAAGTTAATGAATGTTGTTAGTATAATTCACCACAACTTGATTTACTCTGTTAACATTAACTTACTTTAAGTTTAGCGCAATTACTTTCTGGGTGATTTAATGAGGGAGAGACACGTCAAAATAGTTTCAACAGGTATTTATGTCCCACCAATAATAATGACTCCCGAGGAGTTTGAGAAGAAGACTGGTATCAAGGTAGACCCAGTATTTATGGAGAGGACCGGACTTAAAGTGAAGAGGGTTGCTCCTCCCGAGGAAACCCCTGCTACCATGGCTGCTAAAGCAGCTGAGATGGCATTAGAGAGAGCTAAAATGACTATAGAAGATATCGATTTAATAATTGTGGGTACTGACACTCCCGAAGCGATATCACCGCCCACCGCACCCAAGGTCCAAGCCCTCCTCAACGGTAGTAAAAGAGAAATACCTGCCTTCGATATCAACGCTTCTTGCGCGAACCCTGCTTACATGCTTGAATTAGGTACCTCCATGATTAAAGGCAATAAAAAGTACAGGAACGTTCTACTCATAGGGACATACGCGATGACGAGATTCTTGAGGTGGAAGTTTATGTGGGAGTGGATATTCTCTGACGGGGCTGGCGCAGTGATAATATCTGAGTCTGAAGAACCTGGTTACCTGGCAAGTAAGTTAAGAGCTGACGGAACCTTCTGGGACTACTGGGGCATCTTCATGGGTGCTTGGAAGCCTATATCTGAGCAAGTATCTGACGATACACTCCCGTACCTAGACTTAAGGAAAGCTTACCCCCCAGTCAACGACCAGTTCTGGCCCGTGTTAATTAAGGATGTCATGGAGCAAGCTAAGATATCCTTAGATGACATAACACAAATAATTTATACTCAGGTAAGACTCAAGACTATATTAGACGTCACTAAGTCTCTGGGTCTGCCAGAGAACCGAACACACTGGATAATGGATAAATACGGCTATACAGGCTCAGCATGCATATATATGGCGTTACATGACGCTCTAGAACAAGGCAAGGTAGAGAGGGGTAAGGTAGTCATTCTAGTTGCTTCAGGAGTTGGCTACCAGCAAGGTGCTATAGCTTTTAGATGGGTCTGAGTACTTCCAAGTTAACAATGTTAACTACTACCGTTATCTAGTCTCTAAACAACTTTTTTGAGGAGCGTGCATGGTATGCTGTTAAATGACCTCTTAAGCAACATTATTAAGAGTGGTAAGAAGCCTGCCCCCCTACTGATACCCAAGTCTTTCGGCCCCTTAAGCGGGGTGAGGATAATCTCGTCAGGAATTCTAATCGCGGAGCCTTTCGCGGCTTACCTAGCAGCTCTCTGGGGGGCTGAAGTAATACATGTTGAGAGACCTGGGGGAGACACCTACAGGCACTCACCACCCTTCATAGAACACGAAGGAAGAAAAGTCAATACTTGGTGGGCGCAAGAAAGACGTAACATGTTATCAATAGTCTTGAACTTAAAGTCAGAAAGAGGTAAGGAAGTGTTTCTTAAGTTGTTGAGGCAAGCTGACATATGGATGGAGAGTTCTATGCCAGGCACTTACGAGAAGTTAGGCATCACTGATGAGGTAGCGCATAAAATAAATCCGGAGTTAACTATAGTGCATGTCTCAGGGTTCGGTCATTGGGGTGACGAGAAATACTTGGGCCTCCCAGCATACGACGCTATAGCGGCTGCTTTCAGCGGCTGGATGAGCTTAAACGGCTTCCCAGAAACACCTCCGTATAAGCCATTCCCCTACACAGGAGATTACCTGACAGCGCTTCACGCGCTATCGGCTGCTCTAGCCGGGTACATACACGCTAAAAGAACTGGCAAAGGAGTCTCTATAGACGTAGCTCAGTTTGAAGCAATCGCAAACACTTTCGGTGGTCTCTGGATACAGACAATCGAGTTAGGTGATACGCCGACTAGAAGAGGAAACAAAGACATCTACTTCCAACCATACGACATATTCAAAACATCGAACGGCGAGTACGTCTTCATAGGCGCTCTAGGCTATGACGTCTTTAAGAGACTCTGCAACGCGCTCGGCGTAAACTTCGACGAGTGGAAAGACGTTCACTACGCGCCCGGAATGCATACGGAGAAGGGGAAAGCCTTCGACTCTATACTTAGAGAATGGGTATCGAGGAAAACTTCCGACGAAGTAATTGAGATTCTTAAGAGACACAACGTGCCCTGCTTTAAGGTCTACACACTCAAAGACGCCTTAAACGACCCACACTACAACTCCAGGAAGGACTTCATTGAGTGGTCTGATGAGAGCCTCAAAAAGAGTATTAGTGGATGGGGCGTAATACCCAAATTCAAGATGGAAGAAGAACCAAGAGTTTGGAGAGGCTCACCAAGGCTAGGTCAAGATGCTAGACTAATCCTGAGTAGGCTACTTGACTACACCGCAGATGAGGTAGAAGAACTGATTAAAAGTAATGACGTGTGTTGTGAGTGAAATGCCTTACGTGAGAGTTAATGATGTTGACATTTATTACGAGGATCACGGGTCTGGAGAGCCTGTCGTATTACTTAACGGTATATTCATGAATACTAAGAGCTGGTATCTGCAGTTAAAGCCTCTAGTGAGTAGAGGTTATAGAGTTATACTGCATGACATGAGAGGTCAGTGGAGTTCTGGAAAGCCTGACTGCGCTGACTGCTATAGCTTAGAGATTCACGCTGACGACCTTAAGCAACTCTTGGACAAACTCAACGTTAAGAAAGCACATATCATCGGGACCTCATACGGCGGTGAGGTCGGAATGTATTTCACGATTAAGTACCCAGACTACGTGAACGACTTAACACTAATAACCTCAGTTAGTGAAGTACATGAGGAACTAAGGACTACTGCCTTAAGGTGGTTAGAGGGAGCTCTAAGCAACGACCCTAAGAAGTTTGTTCTCTCCTGGATCAACGACGTCTACTCAGATTCTTTCATAGAGAAGTCAGGTCCTCAATTACTTGAGAGACTCATAAGCCTATACTCGAGCGGTTTTGACTTCAGGAGCGCTACATACCTCCTCAAAGCATTTCTTAAACTAATTGAAGAGCCGCTGACCCCCAAACTAAGAAACATAAGTCAACCAACACTAGTTATAGCCGCTGAGAAAGACAGAGTCAAGCCTCCTAAATACTCAGAGATAATAGCTAAGAACATAACTAACTCAACCTACACTATAGTTAACGACGCCGGACACGCAGTAGTGATAGAGAAGCCCGCCATCATTAACTACCTACTGATTGGATTCTTATACAGCCACCCACTAAGCACTACGTAAAAGATATTAGTGAGAAGTTTTTGAAGGAGTGATTGTCCGCACCCACTAACTAGCTTTTCAGGCGTTTTGATTATCTCGAGTTTTCCTGGATGCTACTTATCCCACCTCGCCATTCCCTATCCTCGCCTACTTTTATGTATAAGGTCTAGTCTAGAAAGGCCATAAAACAGCATGAACGCCCACACTAAGTTTTGAGTCTTAAACAGAAATCATCAGCAACTTAAATCACGAAAAGAACTCGAACTAAATCACTAGTAAAGTAGCCCTTAAATCCTGAAAGTTAGAGTCTCCTGGAATACTCAGCTATTAACGGATCTGCTATTACGTAGTAGTCGTTTTTCTTCTCCACAATACTTAGCTCTACGAGAGTCTTAAGAAGTCTAGTGATTTGCGCGTTTTGCAAGGGTCTACCAAGCCATGCCTCAACAGCTCTTTTTATACCTGACCAAGTGCTTATGCCTAGAGATATTGCTTTCAATACATGCATGTAGTGTCTTGATCTCCTAAAAACCTCATCAACTTCTTTCTGAACAAGCTTTAAAGCTCTCTCAGTAACCTCATCAACTGCTTCTGTGATAGGCTTGTGTGACTCTATAATTAGGCACCCGAAGTAGGTGAGCCAGCCAACTATCCCGTCAACTCTCTCATATACTTTCTGAAGAACATCATCACTAACCAACATATTAGCTTCCTCAAATCCTCTCTTGAGAAACTCAAGAGATTTTTCCCTATTAAACCTCTCAAGTCTAACCACCCTGACATACCTGCCGTAGAGAGGGCTTGAAGGAACGTCTAACCTAAGCGTATTTAGCAAGAGACCTACTTCAGACCCAGTCAACACGAACCTCAAATTAGGTAGGTTATCGTACGCATATGCTAGAATGCTCTTAAAGTCTGCTTTACCCTTACCACCACTAATGTTTCTGAGGATCTGCGCCTCGTCGAAAGCTACTACGACAAATCCCTTCTCAGCTTCCCTCTCACCAAATTGATTAAGCTTGTTAAGTACCCTAGTAAGAGTTAAGGACTTCTCACGCCAATCAAATTCTACTTTAACTCCATAAACTCCAACACCCTTAATACTTCTCAGGTAATCAACTAGGTTACTCCATTTAGATACAGTGTTAGTTAGCGCTTCAGACAATAACCTGTAGAAAGCTACTCTACTGTAGCCTTCTTCTTCTAACATCCTCAGATCTAGGTAAACGTAAGGAGCATTAAGCTCATTTAGAGAGACCTTCAAAACAGAAGTCTTACCAACTCTCCTGATGCCCAAAAGAAGCGTTAAAGGCGTCTTAAGGACAGAGTTTTTAAGCTCGTTAATTTCTTCTTCTCTATCAAAGAGATCGCTTCTGCGACTCTTTGGCTTAGGGTCAAACAACATCAAGTAACACCCCTAATACTTAGTAACACCCCAGATACTTAAATATTTAACAACTTATTGAGTTCTCATAGCGTTGCGAGAATAATGTAAAGATTCTCAGCACTCGATCCTTACCCGCAGGTCTGTACTTGCTAGTGTAACCCACCTCTCCACGTCTAGGTACGTGTTAATAGCTTTAAACGTGACTCCCTTCTCAGACGCGTATCTCATGACGTGAATTATCTCAGGGTCTCCTTGACAGTAGGGTTTAAAACCTGTTACACTAGGTAGAGAAGCCATGAAAATAACGTATGGTTTAAAAATACTTGAGTAGTCTGCTAAAACCTTAAACTGTCTCTTCCCCCTAGTAGTCGGGCAGTCAGGATACGACGCGTAATTACCGTCCACTCTCAGCACAGCGCTCTTCAGCTCAGCAAGCCTTACACCATCAACGCACTCCAGAGCATAATCTATGACCTCCCCCACCAATCTAAAATTCCTTTTGCGTAAGACGCACCCAGTTAGCCAAGGTATGAGTCTACGCTCAAGCAAGTACTCAAATACTTTGCTTTGAGTGAGAGTATCTAGTATAGCGTAACCTTCAACGTCCTTAACCGCTACCAGCCTATACTTAAGTTTAGACCCTTCTATGACGCTACATAGTCCCTCCCTACCATAAACAATATACTCACTCAACCTCCCAGTATTAGTTAAGTGGGCTAAGCTAGCTTCCCCACCTACCACCACTCGAACTGTGAAGCGGTTTAGCCTCTCAATCAACTCACAATCAATCAAATTATTGAGTTTTAAAAGTCTCACGACTCATCACCTAATCAAAAGAACACAGCAAGAGAAATAATATAACAAAACTGTTTAACTAAAAACTAATGAGAAATTAAGTTTACTGACGTCTTAAGCGCGTTAAAGCCTCGATCAATAATATGATGAGATTGATGATCATTAATACTCCGATAAGAGAAGTTACTAAGCTCACGTCACTCGAGGTTTTTAGTTCTACTCTATTAATTCGGTCAAGTATGCTACTTTCTAGTCTTGCCATATTCTGGTCTATGTTTGAGGATATCTCGGACGGCATCATCTCTACCTTATACACCATCTGTCTAAAGTATGTGTCTAGGCTCTGAATCAAGCTACTCGTTAAGTTGGTTAAGAGATTTACACCTTCACTAACGCTGTGTAAGCCTGCTGACGTGTAATTACTTAAGGTATTCATGCTTAGGAGTAGCTGATTAAGCACAGAAGTTATGTTGCCGTAATAAGATAGTATCTCTCTCTTAAATACTGACTCTCTTACGTATATGTTGTTGGAGGCGATTATTTCGCCGTCTTCCGTTCTCACGCTCAACACGTGTGTTCCTTCAAAGTATTCAGGTATGGTTATAGTGAGTCTTAACGGGTTAACGTCTCTCGTTCTAACGCTAGACAAGAGGTTGTCATCAATATACACAAACAGCGTGGTATTTACGGGGTGACCCGAAATACTTAGCTCGAGCACTCCTCCCGCCCTCGGCTCTCTAGTCAAAACATCTAATCTCGTGTTAACGTAGAATATCGCCTCACCGTAGTACATGCCCTCACTAACTACTACAACCTTATGAATGCCTCTCTCAAGGTTCGGCACTCTCAACTTAATAATAGACGTCTCGTTCTTGCCTATAACGTCTCTCAAGACTACGATGTTGTCAATTAACACAGAATATATTGTGCCAGGCAAGGGCGGAATCTCAATAGTTATTACGTCGCCCACGTATACGTTAAGCGGGACTACAGAAATCCCTATCGGTTTAACAGCAACCCAAGAGACAGCCCTATAGAGTATTTCTTTGGCGTCATCACTCCAGTGATCCATGTTAGTCCATAACTCAGGAGCTAAGCCAGCTAACAAAGCCCACCTAGTCCCGTACTGAGTCACCTTAACCCCAATACCTATCCCTCTTACCCCAGCAGTCTCTGCACCTATGTAAGCTATCACGTCGCCGTCCCACTTACTAAACCACGCGTAGTCGTAGTCGCCCCCGTACACCAGGTAAACTCTCTCACCCACCTCGTACCCAGCCACTATAGGATGTTTCTGATTTATAACGTAGTAAACAGGTCCATCACCATAACTAGCGCCGACACTAGCCGGGTTCCTATAATAGTAGTAAAGAATGTTGATTCCGTACGGGTATTCTTTGATATACCTATACTCAAAGTAGTTATTCAGGAACACTACACCTACCCCGAGCTGGTAAGTTAAGTTAAGTACTTTCTCAAAAGTTTGCCGATCAGGCCATAAGTCAGAATATCCTAAGTATTCACCGGCCAACACGAGCACGTCGTAAAAGTTGAGTTCCCTGCATAGAGAGTCCCAATTTCTGAAAGCCTGAGCGTACCACCCTCTCGACTGCAACAATAACGTGATTTGCCCCGAGAAATCGATCATCACGGCAGCTCTAGGTCTCCTATACAAAGACTCCGCAACATAGCTAGTCTCCCCCACACTAACAACAACTGTTTCTTCAGCTTCGTAATAGCCTTTAGCGTAAATCCTCACCTTGTAGACTCCCTCAGGAAGCCAGACAACGAACGTGCCGCTCTCGTTAGTGTAGCTTCTTACAGGCGTGTTCATAACGGCAATTTCTGCATTCTTAATTGGAAGACCGGTATCAGCAGCAAATACTTTGCCAGCCACCCACCCATAAGGCACCCGATCTAAAACCACGTTGACTTCCGTAAAAGCAGATATGGAGATGAGTCGAGGATAACCGGCACTGACGGTAGACTCATCCACAGAGTCTGCCATACTGTTTGTAGTGTTTGTAGTTATCCCTAAAACCCAAACTACCGTGTTGAAGAGTAGTCTCCTCATATTTAAAGAATACTGAAGGTCCTGACCACTCTCCATATACCTAGCCCAGTGATAACTACCGCCCACACTCATGAAGACCCATCGAGCCGCTTCCGAAGACCTCTGCCAAGCAACCAAGCCATAGCCGTAGAGGACACCCCCTTGAACAAGCTCCCCTAAGTAAGTCAACTCACCGCTACCTGGCTGAAGGAACCCCTGATACGCTGAGAAATCCACACGACTCGATGGCGACACCCCAACGTAAAACCTAGTGCCCTCATCAAAACTTATCCCGGCAAAGAAGCTACTATTCGGTTCTAAAGCATTCATCATCATGCCCACACTATAGCCTTCAGTCCTGTAGAGAGGTGCAGGATACCCCCTCGAGTTGACAGCGTCTCTATACTTGTAGAGTAAGTAACCTCCAAAGTTATAGTAAGTACCCCAAGAATCGAGGAATATGAGTGAAGTGTTCTTACTATCCATACTACTCAAGAAGTCAACTAACCTGCCTGACCCCGGGTCACTGCCTAAGTAATTTATTATTATAGCCTTATAGAGTCTCCCCGCCTGCAGAGGCTCAAGCAACTCTATAGCGTAGCTCGGGTATCCTTGAGAAACTAGCGCCTGCCTAATGTCATCACCGAATATCTCTCTGTCTTTCGACATCACTCCAATCAAGAACGTAGTATCTACCGAAACGAATTGCTCGCCCGGACTCAAATGGATGCTGTATGTTCTCGTGGCATAGTACTCCTTAGAAGCTACTAGAGTATAGACCCCAGGAGGTATTCTATCAAACGTTACGTAGCCGGTAGAGTTCGTGACTCTGCTGACTCCCAACTCTAGAATACTCACTTCAACTCCTTGTAGAGGTTCCCCGCTGAGAAGCTCATATACCTGGACATACGCAATCGCCTGAGAACTTATAGGGTAGAGCTGAAAATCAGCTAGTACTAGCTCACCTTCTCCCACGACTACTTGTTTAGTCTCGTTAAAGTAACCCTCTACGAGAGTTCTTAACGTGTACCTCCCCGGCTGAATCGATACCTGATAAAATCCTCTAGTGTCAGTGCGTGCCGACATATTAACTTCTACCACGAATACAGATGCGTTGATTATTGGCTCTCCAGTAGTCTTGTCCGTGACTAGCCCTGCTATCGTCCCATTATATATAACAACGTCAACCTCTACCCACTTCTCGTGATAACCGAACCTCTTAAATACTATCGTGTAGTGTCCAGGGTCTAGTGGAAGGACATAATAACCTGACATGTTAGTTTGAGTATGTGACACTATAGTTCCTCTGTGGTCGTACGCATATACATCAACATGCGGTACCGGCGTCATGTCGTAGCTATCGTAAACGAACCCCCTAACACCACTAATTTTCGAGATTTCTACAGCTTTCTTAATAGCCTGATACGCGTCGACAATCCCCCAACCATATCTAGTGTCTTGACCGGGCGCTCCTAAATCAAGAGCAGTACTCACGAGAACCTCATAGACCTTTAAAGGAATCTCAGGCACTGGGTACTTATCCCACTTAGTGGCTTGATAAATTAACGCGACTAATCCTGCCACGTGAGGAGTTGCCATAGATGTTCCACTCCATGCAGCATAACCCCCTCCAGGTATACTTGAAACTATTCTTACTCCAGGCGCGGCGAAATCAGGTTTTAAGTAGACTTGAGGGTAAGTGCCGTTGAAGGGCCAGTCCGGAGGTATGTACGGCCAGTAAATCCTAGCGCCTCCAGAGAAAGAAGCAACATCATCGTTTTCATCTGTCGCGCCGATACCGAAAACACCCCATATATTGCCTGGGTTGTCATGCGTGCCGGGCCCTCCATTACCTATCGCTGCCACAGGAACTATATTAAGTAATAACAGATGCTTGATAGGAGTCAGAAATTCAGAACCATAGTAATTTCTGGCTCCCCAACTCATGGAAACTACGTGTGGTGCGATGCCTGTGTAGACCCGCTCGCCAGTACTTGCATCAATGTAGTATGGGTCGGCAGCCCACTCTATAGCAGCAAGCGTTTGAGCGAATGTTCCGCTCCCGTAAGGTAGTGCTAGTACGTGCATCAGCGTCGCACCCGGCGCAACACCTATCAATATGTTCTTGGTGTCGCCTCCCAACGCAGTCCCGCTAGTATGCGTCCCGTGTCCGTGTGTGTCTTGAGGCGTCATCAAGTAGGGTCTCCCAGCACTGTCAAAAGCCATCCACCCGCCCGGATAGTACGGGTTGTTAGGATCTAGAGTGAAGAGTTTTCCGCTGAGGGCTGGGTGACTTATGTCTACTCCCGTATCTATGACGCATATTCTCGTTCCAGACCCATTATAACCCATCTCCCAAACTTCAGGTGCTCTAATCCTCTCTACACCCCAAGAAACCACCTCACTAGATGCTGTGATATTCCTCTCAACTACGTACATGTCTACAGTGACCTCGAAATTGGGGACTATCTTCTCGACTAGGGAATTCCTAGCTATAATAGGTAGTGAGTTAGTCTTTATCTTGACTAAAATGGCGTTAGTGATCCAGAAGTTACTGAGTATTTCCCCACCCAAACTCAGCACTAATTGCTTAACATCGCTCTGAGTCACGTAAGAGTATGATTTAAGAGTTTTCCTAACTTCCTCGACTCCCTTAAAATACTTTATTGTCTGGAGCTTACCATAGTCAAGATTCTTTAGCATAATAACAACTTCTCTTACCTCATCCCTTCGAATCAAGTCAAGAAGCTCTGGGTCAATCTTATGTAGAAAGAGCTCTTCTGAGTCTTCAGCGAGGACGTAATTAATCGTGGGTAGTGACGCGAAGAGTAACATAAAAATTAAACATAAAACGAAAAATAACTTAAGCTTCATTTCTTGTCTCCTCTCTATTTCTTGAAGGCAGTCCTAGCCACTACCATGCCTAGAACTAAACCCACCACCAACAGAGCCCCGCCGACACCGAGGGTAGTCATGATATCCATCACTGAAGTAGTCACGGTATCCGTACTCGTCACGGTGATTCCGGTAGTTTGAGTTTTAGTCTCAACACGTGTGGTGATGACTGTAGCTGTCGTCTCGCGAGTTTCAGTAACTGTTCTTTGAGTTGTGTAGGTTGTTACCTCAGTAATTAACTCAGTCGTCGTGAGAGTCTCTGTTGTGGTTAAGGTCTCCGTTATGAGATCCACGACTGTTCTAGTTGCTGTAGTTGTTGCCGTAGTAGTGACCGTGCTAACTTCTGTGGTCGTAGTTATTTCTGCGGGCGGGTTGCCGGTAGTAGTAGCTATATGTGTAGTAACGTCTACGAGGCTCCCATATAACGAGTAGCTATAAATATTAGGTAGCTGGTAGACTAGAGTGAGGTGTACTTCTGTGACGCTCATGGGCGGTCTCACTGCCTCGAGCATGACTCTAGACACGTTGACGTCCTCAGGGAAGTCTCCATAAACCCACTTAAGCATCTCTGGCTTGTCTTCAAGTAAGTATTGCTTGTTCATCTTTGCCACAAAGAAGTCTTTACCCCCCTCCGTAAACGATGCTGTATAACCTGAGACGTACACGTAGTTAGCGTCAGACCTAACAGCGTAAGCCATGTCTGTGTCAACCCCGCCAAAATACACGAAAGACACTAACTCACCAGAAGACTTGTCAACGAGTGCTACAAAAGCGTCATAATTTGATTGAATCCCGGCATAGTAACTTGTCGTGGCCCCCACCACGTAAACGTAGTCTTTGTCAACGTAGAGAGCGTAAGGAACTTCAGACCCATCACCACCGAACCTAACTAACCATAAAATCTCGCCTTCCATGCTAATCTTAGCTACCAAAGCGTCGGGATTCCCCGTCGTGGTGTTGTAGGTTGCGCCCTCAACATATATGTACCCGTCATCATCTATAATCACGCTATCTAGCCTGTCCAGAGCGGGAGTACCAAATGCTAGCGACCACTCTACCATACCATCTTCTGTGAGCTTAATCAACCAACAGTCATATCCTCCCGCCCCAAAACTGTTTGTTTGCCCAGCAGCTATCACGTACTCCTGATCAGAAGTTAAGTTATGCCATGTAGCTACGCTCCACACGTAATCATACTGCGACCCACCAGCAACCAAAGACCACAAGACCCCGCCAGACATGTCAACCTTAACTATGAAAGCATCAATCTTAGTAGCTCCGAGGCCCATAGTATACCCACCTAAGTAAAGCGTATTATTTCTGCCTACTGCTAAGCGCCAGAAGACATCAAGCTGTGGAGAACCGTAAGTATTGAACAACTTTACCGTGCCATTCTCATAGAAAGCAAGTAAATACGCGTCAGTTCCTCCAGCGCCATATCCCGTTACTTGGCCTACAGCATAAATCACCTTATCAACTATTTTAAAATCTCTGCCCATGAATGAACCACTACCATAAATTATGACGTTCTTAACGTTCTCACCATATCTGCTAATCTTAGACATTATTAGAGAACTATAGCCAAGCGGCTTCCAATAATCACTCTGTCCAAAGACATAAACGTAGCCTCTATCACCTAGCTCCAAACCCCACCATGGGTAGTCTTCCCCAGGAGTCCCTAGAGTCACCAACCATGTACCCGGGTAAACACTCAGTGACCCAGGCGACGACATAGCTAACCCCGTACCTAGGTTAACAGACGTAATCAGAGCTGTTAATAGCAAGCACATCAACGAGAATATCATGACCTTACTATATTCTGAGTCATGCATATTCTCACCTATACTTGTTTAACAAGAATTTCTTGTTGTGAGTAATATATAAATTTAAAATGATGATTCTGAGAGACTGAGTAATAAAATATTTATTATTTTCCCATAATTCTAAATAATATTTTACAAAATCTCATGAAATCTCTAATAATTATTTTGAAACTCTTTAAATAATTTACGGAATATCAAATCTCCTTTATGGTCGTGATGTTTAGTTTAAGAAACTATTCATGAATCTTTTAAGGATTCAGCTCTTGTGTTAGCTTCATTACTTTATTTTTGTTTCCCTGCATCTCGCTTGGGTTTTCATTGGGCTTGAAAGCGTTCGGGGGCTCCTAAACCCTCACGTCTTGAGTAGCTTGGGGAGAGCCCGCTTTACGGGACTCTCAAACCCTCATCAAATTACTCCCACGCATGAAGCACTAGAAACACTTACAAGCGTTCCTATCAGCATCAACCAACATGAACAGATACAAAACCCGAGACAGCTACATGAGGCATTAGAGTAAGACATTAATTTTAGTGTTTAGTTTTGTATGGGGAGGTTAAATGAGGTGTGATTGTTTCTTTGAAACTGTGTCGAGTAGGTCTAGTGTGAGGTGGTTTAAGAGTGATTCGGTACCGGATGATGTCTTGCTTAAGATTCTTGAGGCCGGGATTAGAGCTCCTAACGCGGGTAATAGTGAGCAGTGGTTTTTCATAGTTGTTAGAGACCCTGAGGTCAGGAGTAGACTACATAGTCTGCTCTTAGAAGCTCACGAATTTTACGCTACACGAGCTCTCAAAACTCCATTACCTCCCGATAAAGTGAGTAAGTGGGTTCAGAGGATTCGTGATGGCATGTATTTAGCGCCTACGTATATAGCAGGCTACGTGGACTTAAGAAGAACCACACATGTTGAGGATTTGCTAGAGACGGAGAAAATATTCGCAATACAGTCTGTTGCTGCAGCTCTAGAGAATATGTTGTTAGTAGCTCACGCGCTCGGGTTAGGTGCTGTGTGGTTGGGTGTGCCCCTACTACTAAAGAATAGGTTTGATGAGCTACTTAAGCCACCAGAAGGTTGTGACTTGCAAGGGATTATAGCGCTAGGCTATCCTGCAGAGACTCCTAAAGCCAGACCTAGGAAGTCGTTGAATGAGGTAGTCCGATTTATTTGAGTATAGTTTTAATCTAGGGAATCTGGGAAGTAGTGCTTTCATATCTCTTCAGCTACTGGAAAGACGTGAAGAAGTCGTGTTGGGAGCAACTTGAATGCTTCTGCGTAGAGAGTTGAGGCTCTCTTACCATAAAATGCTGCGTTAAATAGTATCAGCGACTTATAATATTCCCAGTCATGCTCAAACTGCGTTTTATGTAGTCTTATAGCGTTGAGTTTAGCTTCTATGAAGCTAGTTATATTGTAGAAGGTGTTGGGCTTGGACGTGTTGTAGAGAGCTAAGTAATTAACTAGCCAAGGTTCTAGGCCAGGAGCTTCAGAACAGCTGAAATGAGGTAGTGGCGAGAAAATAATTGCCTCAGCTATTAAGAGACCTACGTTCCTGTGGTCCGGGTGAGCCTCGTAAGGACACCAAGGGTCAGGCGCGAAAACTATGTTAGGCTTCAAAGACCTCAACAAACATACTAGCTTATTCCTTAATTCATCGTTGTACGGCACCCTACCATCACCATATCCGAGCCATAAGACTTCCTTAACACCCAAAACATCAGACGCTTTAATCTGCTCTTCATACCTAGTCTCAGATAATTTCTGGGGAGACAAGCTCGGGTCT
This sequence comes from Zestosphaera sp., assembly GCA_038843015.1. NCBI lineage: Archaea > Thermoproteati > Thermoproteota > Thermoprotei > Desulfurococcales > Desulfurococcaceae > Zestosphaera > Zestosphaera sp. The sequence continues at coordinate 50,637 of JAWBSH010000007.1, forward strand.
AGTGTCCCGAGAGACCCGTCAGAGACTACAACTAACTTAACGTCTTTACCTTTACTAACTAGAGATGCTAGCGTTCCCCCCACACTCAACTCACAGTCGTCTGGATGGGGAGAAACACACAAGACGTGCTCAACGTTGTCGAGCGCCTTGTTAAAAGCTGGGTCAATTACTTTCCTGACTAGCTCTCTATAGGCTTCAGCTTCAGGCAATTCAATTATTTCTCTCAATACTTCGTACAAACTTAAGCACCTAAAATAAACATGAATTAATTGTAATAAGGTTGACTCAACTTACTCGGAGACGAGGACAGGTTATTACGCGGGACTCAACAGCGCGGAATTAATTTTTAAGGTATTATTTTACCGTCTATTCTCACTTCCCTCAAACCATGTTTCTTGAGGACCCTATTTGCTTCGATTATTAACGCATCAACTTTCTTCTTTAAGTCATCATAAGTTGTTGATTCACCGTAAATCCTAATCTTAGGTTCCGTCCCTGACTTTCTTACGAGCAACCACGACTTGTCCGCATAGTTGACTCTTAAGCCATCCACTGTCAGTATTTCAGAGTCGGGAGTTCGCCACTCTAGCAACTTAGTTTTCAGGTTCTCGTATACTTCTTCTTTTAGTTCCTTAGGCACTTCTATAGAGACTCTCGCTTGAGGATAATCTGGAATATCTTTCAGTAAGACATCTATGTTAGAACTTCTCTCAATCATTAGCTTGACTAAGAAAGCTGCCTGATAAACACCATCTACCCAAGGCCCCCACCCTGGATCTATGAACTTCCAAGGCTCTGCCGTCATGACCGTGTCTGAGTATTCAAGTATGCCTGTGTGAGTTGCTCCCAACTTAGTTATGGCTAGCTTACCGCCAGCTGACTCAACAACGTCTCTTACGGCGTTGCCTACGTCAATAGATACTACTACAGTCCCCCTCTTCTCATTTAATATTTCTTTAGCCAGTAACGCGATTATCCTGTCCTGCTTTATGAAACCCTTAACAGGGCTTAAAACAGCTAGTCTGTCTCCGTCTCCGTCGTGAGCTAAGAACACATCAACTCCTAGTTCTCTAGCTATCGGGAGTAGAGGCTCTAGGATGTCTGGTCTTGGCTCAGGATGCCTTCCAGGGAATCTGCCGTCAACGTTAGAGTTGAGCGTGAATACGTGTGCGCCTAGCTCAGTAAGGATTCTAGGAGTTACTAGAGAAGCAGCACCATTAGCTGTATCTATGAGGACTCGAACTCTGCCCGCCTTGCTTCCAGCACCTAACCTACTCAGCAACGCCTCCACGTACTCCCCCACTACGTGTGTGGCGCTAGCATACACCCCAGTAGCGTTCCAGTCAACCAAAACCCACTTTTTACTAAGATATAATTCCTCAATCCTGAACTCATCTCCTTCTAGGATCTCCATCCCGGTACCGTAGAAAGCCTTGAGGCCGTTATCTTGAGGAGGGTTATGTGAGGCAGTTACGTAAATGCCTAGATCCCCCCTCAAGAACCTAGTACTCCAAGCTAAAACAGGTAGCGGGACTAAGCCTACATCAATGACGTCAGAACCTGAAGCTAGGAGTCCTGTTATTACAGAACTCTTTAAGACTGGCGTAGTTAAGCGTCCGTCACCCCCCACAACACTCTTACGTGTCTTAAAGTACGTTGCTATAGTTGCGCTGAGATATAGAAATATTTCAGGATTTACTTCTGTTAAGTACCTCCCTCTAACGCCAGCTGTCCCAAATAACTTCTTACTACTCACTAGTTTCCCCACCCAACTCCTCCGCTTGTGTGAAGTCTCTCAAATTAATTAGTTCGCGCGGCTTGAGTAAGGATACAGCAGCAACTCTCTTACCTCTTAAGACTTTAACAACTTTAATGAAAACTATCCAGTCAGGCTTTTCTAGGTTTACTGGTCTCTCAATATATTTAGCTATCTCTCTAATAGAATCTATAGAATGCATTATTACCTTCCTCCCCTCAGAGTCAATACTCATTAAGTGTCCTTGAAGAGTTATCCTAAAACTCTCGTTTTGAGGGATCTTAACGACCATATTCTTGATTACTTCGATAACCTCATCAAGATAGGGATTGACTACATAGTCTACAGGGATGACTCTAATTATTGGGGTTCCCCCACCCTTCAAGCTCTCTCTCAACTTATCAGCTACTTGATGAGGGTCTCCCTCAACAAAGTACAGCATTACTGACTGATAAGAAGTCAGGATTTTCCCCTCAATACCTAGTAATTGCCTTAACTGGTTTCTAGCCCACCTCCAGTTGTCAGGCCCTGGCTCATGAATAACTATTAAGTTAAACATCTAAACACCTCACTATCTCGTCCAACCTACTATGTAGCTCGAAATTAATAAGGAACTCAACTGTCTGTAAAGACACTTGTCTAAAAAGCATTTATTTAATCTGTTTATGTAAAGGTTATATATGTCGTAAACACTGTTTAAATGGGTTTAAATAGGATGTATGTAGCAGTATTTAATATAGTTCAGTATGATTGTCCAGTTGTGTGGTTAGTAGAGCACCTCAAAGACACTAAAATAATAGTTACTGGAGCGAACGTAGCTGAAATCTCTAGAGGTTATGAGAAGATATACGTGGTTTTACTAGGTGATAACGACTTAATCAATAAAGCTTTAGAAAAGATAGAGAGCTACAGACTCGTACGAAGCTATGAAGTAATACAGAAGAAGAGAGATTTTGTTAAGATACAGATGAACATAACAAAAACCAAGACTATGGAGACCAGCGTCTTCCTCGACGCAACGCCTCTAGCGCCTTGGATAGCTAAAGAAGGATATGAGAGATGGACTTTAGGATTCCACAGCAAGAAGTTACTTAACGAGTTCGTGAGCAGAGTAAACGAGTTCGATTATATAGAGAAGTCTAGAGTTGAGGAGATACCTGATGAGCTAGTTGCGGAATTTTCGATGAATTACCTGGCAGCACTAAGCTTGCTGACGATGGAGTTAAGCAAACTAACTAATAAGCAATTAAGTCTGTTGAGACTAGCGCTTGAGTCCGGGTATTATGAGTGGCCTAGAAAGACTAACATAGTCGAGCTTTCTGAAGAGTTAGGCATATCGCGAGCCGCAGTAACTAAGTTGTTGAGGCGTGCTGAAAAGAGAATAATATCTTCTACGCTGAAGTACTTAAGTAAGACAGCTGTTTAAGCGCAAATCGGTCTTAGCTCGCGTGCCGTGCCTTAAACATTTATAATCATTGTTTACCCGCGGTTAGATTACTCACGACAACATATTCTAGATGGGGTCTGAATTGGAAGTAGGTGTTGTAAGCGCTTATAGTCTGAAGTACGAGTTGAGGACATCTAAAGAAGTCTGGGACATGATTAAAGAAGTCACTGAAGGAGTATTAGGGAGAGTTGATAAAGGCATTAATAAAGAAGAGATAGACCTAGTTATAGTATCTAACTTCTCTGACAGGTTCGGCGGACTCTTACATACAGCACCCCTAGTTATCTCACACTTAGGTTTAAACAACACTAAAGGCTTTAGAGTAGAGAATGCTTGCGTGTCTGGGGGGACGGCCCTCTACCTAGCGTGGAACTTCCTCAGGAGCGGTTTAGCCAGGAACGCGTTGATAGTAGGTTTCGAGAAAATGAGTTACTTGCCATCAAGCACAGAGGTAAACGAGGTCTTGATGCTGGCGGGACACCCTGATGAGGTCTTAATAGGCTCGCCTTTCGTGTCTCTCTATGCTCTAATAGCTACTGCATACATGAATAAATACGGAGTTAAGGAGGAAGACCTAGCGCTAGTAGCTGTGAAAAACCATGAAAACGGTTTGAGAAACCCTCTTGCGGCTATGCAGAAGAAGATTAGTGTCGAAGACGTGATGAAGTCCCCCTATATTTCGTGGCCGTTAAAGCTTTACGACTCTTCACTAATAACCGACGGCGCTGCAGCCTTAATACTAAGTAGTGAGCCAAGAAAATACACTGACACGCCAGTAATGGTGAAATCAGTAGCTCTGCATCATGATCACCCAGGAGTCTTCCAGCGCGAAGACTTGACCGCTTTAAGAGCTGTCAAGAAAGCTGGTGAGGAAGCTTACAGGAGTGCTGACGTAACACTTAGAGACATAGACGTCATGGAGGTACATGACGCCTTCACCATAGCTGAAGTAATAGTCTACGAGATGCTCGGTCTTGCTGAGAGAGGTAAAGGTGCAGACCTCGTGAGAAACGGTGTTACGACATTCGACGGCGAGATACCAGTCAATCCTAGCGGGGGACTCAAGTCTAAAGGACACCCTATAGGAGCTACTGGCGTAGGCATGGTGGCCGAGATCTACTGGCAACTGAGAGGCGAGGCAGGACAAAGGCAGGTACCTGATGCCGAGATAGGTCTAGTAGAGAATCACGGGGGTACTGGAGCAACGTCTGTAGTAGCTATTTTCAGCAGGTGATTAAGATGGTCTGGAAGCTAATCACCTACACAGAACTGTATACTCCAGCACTACCTTATAAGTCTACCTACGCTATAGGCTTAGTAGAGAATGAGGAGGGAATCAGGAGAGTAGTCCGCATAGACAGGAAGTTCTTCGGGAAGCTCAAGATAGGCATGGTAGGGGAAGTCATCGAGTCTTGGAGTATCTTCGGCAACATACCTCTGTTCACTCCCTCAGGTATTGAGGTCAATGAAAAGAAAGTAGCTTTAGTCACTGGAGGTGCTAGAGGCATAGGAGCCGCCATATCGCTAGAACTCGCTAAATCAGGGTACCTGATAGCAGTAGCCGACATATCGCGCGACACTGAAGCAGAAAACACTATTAAGGCTATATCTGATGCCGGGTCTAAAGCACTGTTCGTTGAGATGGATGTTTCAAAGTATGAGTCGGTTGAAGAAGGGATCAAGAAGATAGTGAGTGAGTTCGGTAGAATTGACGTCTTAGTCAACAACGCTGGAATAACGAAAGACTCATACTTACAGAGAATAAGTCCTGAGATGTGGGACGCAGTAATAAAAGTGAACTTAACAGGCGCGTACAACTGCTCTAGAGCTGTCACGCCACACATGATTAAGAGTGGTGGAGGCGTCATAATTAATGTCTCATCTATAGTAGGGTTAGTAGGTAATATAGGGCAAGCAAACTACGCAGCTTCTAAATCAGGTTTAATAGGACTTACCTACACTCTAGCTAAGGAGCTAGCTCCATACGGGATAAGAGTAGTCGCGATAGCTCCAGGATTTGTCAAAACGCGAATGGCTCTAGCAGTGCCTACTCCAATACTGAGAGATTATTTGAGGAGGATACCTATACCGAGACTCATAGAACCGGAAGAAGTCGCTAAGTTAGTGAGGCACATCGTAGAAAATGAAGCGCTAAACGGTATCGTAATACCGATAGATCTGGGTACTACTATCTCAAGTCCTAAAGCCTAGGCAATAATTAAGTTTCTATTGCTAAGTTAGGTTTTCAGAATCAACCAAAAGGTTTTTATTCTAAGTACTTAGTTTATTGATTGAGCGTGTCTATTGTGTCGTTCCTGAAAACTCATAAAATTAGGCTTAGCGAGGGTTTTGAAATCAACTTGAGGTACTTAAGCAGAGAGAGCAATAAAGCCGTAGTCTTAATCCACGGTAACCTCTCATCATCATTGATTTGGGAAGACATCATCCAGAAAATACCCGAAGACTTTGACGTAGTTGCTCCAGACCTGAGAGGTTTCGGAGATAGTGGGAGGAGACCCGTAGACGCTACTAGAGGTCTAAGAGACTTCTCAGACGACATACTAGAGTTGCTAGTGAGTCTCAAGTATGACTACTACGTGTTAGTAGGACACAGTATGGGGGGAGGTATCGCGTTACAAGCACTCATAGATTCTCGTAATAAAGTCAAGATAAAGAAAGTAGTACTAGTAGATCCTTTATCGCCGTACGGCTACGGCGGCACTAAAGACGCATACGGCACGCCATGCTACAGCGATTATTCAGGGTCTGGCGCAGGTCTCGTAGCTAAGTATAATCCAGAATTCGTTAGACTACTTAAAGCTAAATACACTGGAATTGACCACCCATCAGCACCAGCTAACGCCGTCAGAGCTTACTTTGCTGATGATTACGTGATTGGTGAGACACTAATGAGTAAGCTCTTAGCAATGCTGTTCAGCACTGAAGTTAGTGAAGATAACTATCCTGGAGACTACGTAGAGAGTCCTAACTGGCCTTATATAGCGCCGGGGAGTAGGGGAGTACTCAACGCGATGAGTCCTAAATACCTTAATCTAAGAGAAGCACTAAACATTGCTGAGAAGCCGCCGATACTCTGGATTCACGGAAGCAAGGATATCATAATATCTGACATGTCTTTACTTGATGTAGCAGTACTGGGACTCATGGGATACATACCAGGGTACCCAGGTCAAGAAAAGTTCCCACCGCAACCTATGGTAAGTCAGATAAGAAACTTCCTAGAAGAGTACGTTGTGAGAGGCGGGGCCTACGAGAAACTGATAATTGAGGGAGCTGGACACACGCCATTCATAGAAAGACCTGAAGAATTCACGAAAAAGCTCACTGATTTTCTCTATGAGTAACTCAAACACATAAAACCTGAAGATCTTTATTACTATAACTTAATCACTGATCGTACAATACCATGTACTTACTTACTTTACCTTTCTCCCTAATAGTATCGAGAGCTTCTGCAGCTAGCATGAATGCCTTCCTAGGTATTTTAGAAACTCCAACACCAACTTTGATAGAGTCAACACTACCCAGAACTTCTAATACCTCTTGCATGCTGTCTTCATCGCATATTGAGACTATGTTGTCGCCACCCAAATACTGCACTATAGCTATGTCTCTCAACTCTCTCACGTAGTGAGCTATAACGTTCAAGATTTCTGAGTATGTTCTGTAAATTCCTAAAGACCTGGTCCTCTTCGTGAAGTCATTAAGGTCTGCGTGCGCGACTACTAACGGTTCAGGCAAGCAACTCACGTCATCCCGGTAATTCTCGTTGTTTAGGTCCATTTTAAGAAGGTCTTTAATTCTTTTACAAGCAACTAAAGTGTTTATCGGTGTTGGAGAGTAGTTTAGTAGGGTCTTTTTTAAGTTCTCATTAAATTCTCTCACGCCGACGTCGTAAGGCAGTAGTATTATTTGGTAGTCATATCTTAGCGGGAGTGCTATGCCGCCGTAACTAGACACAAACGACTGAATGACTTGGTAAACCTTAGACTGAGTGAGTTGAATAAACCACTCTCTATCTTTACCTAAAGACTCAGTCCACTCTCTATACTTAACGAATTCCACGAAAACAGCTAAGACCATCGTATCACGCTATCAGCTACTCTATAAAGGATGTCGCGCCAGACGATTCACTCTCCCTTAATCTCTTCAGCCTCACACACATTTTGACAGCTGCTTCAACAGCTCTCCTAGCGTAATCCTCGACTCTCTCGAGAGCCTGCATTCTAGTAGCTCCAGGGCCTATTATGCCTAAAGTGACTGGCTTCCCGTACTCGATACTTAAATCAAGGATCTTCCTAGAAGACTGCTGAGCCACCACCTCATCATGTTTAGTTTCCCCCTGAATAATAGCACCTAAAGTGACTACCGCGTCTACTTCATTCTTCTTAAGCAACTCCTTCACCGCTAGCGGTATCTCGAAAGATCCGGGGACCTTAACTACGTAACCTACTTGAGCACCGAGAAACTCTGCATGCTCAAGAGCCTTCTGAAGCATCAAGTAAGTTACGTCATAATTAAACTCAGCTACAACTATAGCTAGCCTCACCACCCTCGACACACCCCCTAAACAAAACGTGAAGCGCCTTTATATTCTAATTAAGAAAGAACCTCAACTTAAACGCAAATAAACTCAATAACATAATATTAAGTAGGTGAGGATACTGACTCAACGCCTGATAACCTTAGCGCACGGTGCTGGAGCCGCAGAGACTTGGGGGCTTATTAAAGAGTTAATTGTTAATAAGGTACCTGAGAAATTAAAGAAAGCTGCAGGCGGTTACGGACTAGACGTTTTAGACGACTCAGCAACCCTTAGATTAAACGAGGATCTACACATAGTAATCACTACAGACTCTTACACGGTAAGCCCCTATAAGTTTCCCGGCGGCAATATAGGGTCTCTAGTAGTGCACGGGGTAATCAATGATTTAGTAGTTTCTGGGGCTAGACCAGTCGCTTTCATGGACACTATAGTCGTGGAGGAAGGTTTCCCCGAAACTGAGTTAAGTGATGTAATCAACTCTCTAATCTCGGCTCTTATTGAGAACGACGTGTCACTGATCGGCGGAGACTTTAAAGTCATGCCTAAAGGAACGCTAGATAAGATATTGATAACTGGAGTAGGCATTGGACTTAGTAAGAAGCCCATACCAGACAACGAATTACGTGCGGGTGACAAGATAATAGTCACTGGCTACGTAGCAGAGCACGGCGCAACCATACTAGCAGCTCAGCTAGGCTTACTAGACAAAGTTAAGAGGCTCAGAAGCGATACTAAGTCTCTAGCTAAGACAGTTCTTAAAGTTATAGAAGACTTCAGAGACTACATACACGCGGCAAGAGACCCGACGAGAGGAGGTCTAGCGTCTGTACTTAATGAGTGGGCACGCTCGAACAACCTAACGATAAGAATATATAAGGACAAGATACCTGTGAGAGACGAAGTAAGAGACTTTCTCGAGGCTATGGGCGTCGACTACCTTTCTATGGCTTCTGAAGGCATAGCACTCCTAGCAGTAGATAATAATAAAGCTTCTGAGATTCTTGAGAAGCTGAAGGAAGTAGGTGAGGAAAACTCCGAGATAATAGGTGAAGTCATAGAACCTACTAGCGACTTCCTCAGAGGCAGAGTCATCGGCGTGACAGAAGTTGGTGGTAAGGTATTAATAGAGCCTAAATCAATTAACTTACCGAGGATATGCTAAGGTGTCGCTAGATGTGCTTAGGAGTGCCTGCTAAAATTTTGAGGAAATGGGTTGAGGGAGCTATGACATACGCTGAGGTAGATTTAGGAGGTATTACTAAAGAAGTCATCATAGCTACTGATGAGGAGATAAGAGAGGGAGACTACGTTATAGTTCATGCAGGTATCGTGATCTCTAAAATAAGTGAGAATGAACTTGAAGAGACTCTCAGGCTCTACAGAGAGTTAAGTCTTGAAAGTGTTTAGCTAAGTCTGACTTCTACACGCGATTCTTAAAAGTGTGATCTGAGAAGACCTCCATCTATGGGTATTGAAGCCCCATGTATGTATGAGGCGTGCCTACTCGCTAGGAAAGCCACGAGCCACCCCACCTCTTCAGGCTTCCCAATCCTTCTAAGAGGTATTTGCTGAACGAATTCTCTATAAACGACCTCATATGATTTACCCTCTCTAGAGGCTCTAGTCTCTAATATATTCCTGACACGATCTGTTTCTATGTAGCCAGGCATTATCGCGTTAACTCTAATACCTTCAGGACCTAACTCTCTCACTAAAGTCTTCATCAACCCATGAATACCAACCCTCAAAACATTAGATAACGTGAGGTAAGGGTCAGGCTCTCTTACAGCAGTTCCGGTTAAAAAGATTATAGATGGATTAGCAGAGTTTCTCAAATACGTGAGTGCTTTACGGACTATCCACACAGCGTTGAGTATTAATAATCTTGTACCGACTTCCCAATCCTCATCCCTCAAGTCTCTAAACATTCCCGGCTTGGGAGGCCCAGTTATGTAGACCAGAGTGTCGATTCCGCCCATATAGCTAGCAGCTTCATCAACTAGCCTCTCCACGTCAGTCTTTAGAGTCAAGTCAGCTACAACCCCGTAAACTCTGTCTCCAAACCTCCCCCTTAACTCACCAACTACACTCTCGACTCTAGTCTTTTCCCTGCCATTAATCACTACCACAGCGCCGTTCTCTAATAGTACTTCAGCGACTCCCTTACCAATACCTTTCGTTGAGGCCGTCACGAGAACCTTAAGACCTTCGACTAATTTCCACAATTCTTACACCACCTCTTAATACATAGATCACGTTTTTATAATATAGTTCCTTAATTTAATTGAGGACTGAGCCGGGGATGAAATGCTAGTGAAGTACAGTATGGGATTCCCTATAGGCGACACTCATTACAGGAGGAGACCTAAAGCCACCCTAGGTTTAATATTAGTTAATGTGTTAGTATACCTGCTCACATCATATGATAACTTCTTCATAAGCGTGAGTAACTACTGGGTTAGTAGTGGAGGCTTTGTTCCAGCGCTCTTTGAAGACCCTACGCAAGTGTACAGAGTGCTGACTTCTATGTTTTTACATGGAGACATATTCCACATATTCTTTAACATGTATTTCCTGTATATATTTGGGAGAGCTGTTGAAGATGTTTTAGGGAGTTCTAGGTATTTAGTGCTGTACTTCATTTCAGGCGTCTCAGCAACACTATTTCACGTGACTTTCAGCTTCTTAGGAGGTCTTTCATCATATGCTATACCGGCTATAGGAGCTTCAGGAGCTATAAGCGGTGTCTTAGGAGCTTACCTAATCTTCTATCCAGGAACTTCACTAACTGCTTGCTGGATTTTCTTTGTGTTCCCGATGTGTTTCTCTTTGAAAGCCTCACTCTACCTCATTCTCTGGTTCGTCACTCAAGTTATTTACGGTTATGCTAAAATTGCTGGTAGTGTGGCAGTATTTGCTCATGCCGGAGGGTTTCTAGCAGGTATAGCTATCCTCCCAGTAATAGTAGATCGCTCAAGACTTAAAGAACTGAAGTTCATAGAGTACATAAGGTCACTACCTTACTTAATATTCACGTACCCTGAAAAACGAGGACTCAGCAAGACTTCTAAAACAGTCTTGTCGTTAGTTATTGCGTCAATAATTGTTGGGGGAGCTTTCATATTGAGTGCTCTCCCCGATATAGGTAGCGTGAAAGTCGTGAACATACAGTACACGTACGACGGAACCCCGTATCGTGATTATGTAATTGTTCAGCTACCTAACGTGCAGAACTATATAGCTGAGACTCCTCTAGACACCACCAGAATACTGCTCAGCAGGCTTAACGCAGTCAACCTAATATATAACAAGAACTCCCCAAACGAGGACGTGAGGCTAGAGAATCAGTCTTACGTGATTACCTTAAGGGTCGGAAACGTACGCCGTGAAGTCAACTTACTAATCAGGTACTTCAACGGCTACTATGATTCTGAAGGCTTCCTAGCTTACGGTGATGGCGAAATAGAAACGCAAATCCTAGTAGTTAGCGGTGCTCAAGTGTACGTAATAGACAACGTGATATATCAGTTTACGATAAACTCTAAGACAACGAACTTAAGTAGAGTAACTCAAAACGTAGGACTCTCGTCAATAATAATAGCTTCAGGAGCTCTCGTCGTAGTACTCGGTAAAGACAAAGAATTAGCTCTAGTAGGTGAGTAAGTTGACGAGAATCTTACTAATATCTGACATTCACGCAAATCACGACTCACTAAGGTCTATCCTAGAAAACGCTAGAGGTTACGATGAGGTAGTAGTGCTGGGCGACTTAGTTGATTACGGACCTGACCCAGACCTAGTATTAGATGAGGTTAGAACTACAGGTGCTAAAATAATAAAAGGAAATCACGATGAAGCCGTGGGCAAGAACATAGACTGTAGGTGCGGGCACGAACTTCACGATGCAAGCGAGTATACTAGAAACAATATATCCATGAGGAAGCTGACAGATAACGACAGGAAATTCTTAAGTGATTTGCCAGAAGTTCTCAGGATCGACGTACTCGGTCTCCCAATAATACTCGTGCACGGAACTCTGCAACAACCACTTTACGGATACTTACATCCGTGGCTAAGTAACGAGGAGATATGTTGGTCTCTCCAAGAAAGAAAGACCTACAGATTAAGCATGAGCGGGAGAGAGTGTGAGCTGACAGAATCAGTATTTGTTGTGGGACACACTCACCACCAATTCCTGCGGAGAGTTAAGAGAGCAACCGTGATCAACCCGGGGAGTGCCGGACAGCCTAGAGACGGGGATGCCAGAGCTTCTTACGCGATTTACGACACCACAAATAACAGCATAACATTCTATAGGGTCAAGTATGATGTCGAGAATGTCTTAAGAAAGCTTCGAGAGTTAATCAAAGATCAGAATATTTACGAGAAGTTAGCTAGTGTGTTGAGGAAGGCCTCATTATAAGCAAGTTAAGCAGTAGCTAATCATAAAGTACTCACAGTACCTAGTTTTCATGAATGCTCGTATGACGGGAAATAAACTGTCACTAACTCACAGTCATAGACTCCGCCTACTCTGAGCAAAGCTGATTCAGTTTTTTAAAGCTAGTTTTTAGTTGAAGGTAGGGAGGGTTTTGAGAAGCGCTAGAGAGCTGCACCCTACTGACCTCGTTCTGATGATGATTGCGTGGGTAAGCATATCATCTGCTTCAGTTTTAGTTATTCTCTCAGGTACTACAGCTCTAGTTTGTGCTTTCTGGAGAGTCTTTATGAGTTCTATACTCATACTCTTTTATAAAGCTCTCGCAGAATCGATGAGACATCCTAGAGTGAACCCAGCCGACTTCTCAGTATATTTGAGGTCTGTTGTAGCGGGTGTTCTATTAGGGCTTCATTTCTTGACTTGGATGGAATCCCTTTTTCTAATACCTGTAGCGCTCTCTACGACTGTAGTCGTCACATACCCTTTAATAAACGCGTTCTTCGAGGGAATCGCTCACAAGACCTTGAGAAGAATAGAGATTTTAGGGCTTGCTCTGGCTTTCTCAGGAGTAGTTATGGCTACTAAACCTCAGCTGGGTAGTGAGGCTGGAGTATCAGGAGTTTCTCTGGCCTTCATAGGTTCATTGTGTGCGGCAGGTTACTTCTACTTAGGTAGGTCATCTAGGAAGGCTGGCATGTCTTTAACGAACTACACTATCGTCGCGTACACGTCAGCTTCATTAACTCTCCTCATTTACGCTCTAGTATCTAAGTCAACCCTGTTACCAGCGTCTACAACTTCATGGGCTTACGTGACCCTACTAGCTCTTATACCTATGCTGGGAGGACACACAGTCATCAACTACTTACTGAAAAGAATGAAGTCTTACGTAGTTACCTCAATAGCTTTAGGAGAGCCTCCAGGAGCTACGTTACTAGCAGCGCTTATATTAGGCCAGCAAATACAGGCAGAAACTATATTAGGTATGGCATTAGCTTTAGTAGGTATCTTAATAACTGTTTATGGGTCCTTAGAAAAACTCTAAGCGTAACACACATAAATACATTACCCAATTCTTATACATAGCGAAGCACGTAATAAGGTTAGCGAGGACAAAGATAGATGAGGAAGAGTTACGCGAAGATCTTGATGAGTTTAGAAGCATTTTTCGGAGGCTTCTACGTAGCCGTGACTAGAGGTCTTTTTGTACCAATGCTTACTTACTCAGGATACACCCTCAACATGATGTCTTACGTCACTTTCTTCGCCGCATTAATGAACGTTATTTTATCGTACTTGATTTACAATTACCCAGGTTTTCTAGCTAGGAACATAAAAATAAAGTTGTTGTTAGTTCACGGGCTTGAGAGGTTATTATTCGCTACGTTGCCCTTCCTTATAGGCACCCCAGACTTACTAATAGTAGTTTATGGGATAGCCCTGACCATAACTATACCTGTAGGTGTCCTACTCAACGTTGCATTACTTAACGTTTTTGTACAGGAAGAGTTCGTAGAAATAAATGTCTTAAGAGCTGCTTTAGGAGCTGCGTCCTCACTCCTAGGATCTATTTACTCAATATTCATGACAGCGCTCATAGAAGCGCCAACGTCATATTACGTGGCCTACACATCCTCCTCCGTAGTAGGTTTGCTCGCCACGGCCGTCCTAATCTATTATGACGTGCCTGAAGACTTCAGAACACTAAGAAAAATCGAGATGAGAGAAGAGGTTGAAGTGAAGAAAACAAATACTTTCTTGATGTTGATTTTGATGATGAGTGGGGGTAACTTAGTAGGTCTTGCGTGGCCTCAGCTCCTTAAGTCAATGAATTCACCGCTCTACATAGCTATAGCTCTCAACTTGGCAGGGAATCTTGGAGGTATAGTGGGTCCCTACTTATGGAAAGGTTATAGAGCTTATGTCTTAGCAATAGCTACGAACGTCGCTTTTACCTCAGCAATACCTTTTCTTAGTAACCCCTTAATTCACGTGTTAGTTTCTGCTGTTCTATCAGCGACCTTCATAGGAGCTAACTTGATAGCTTCTGCGATATATTCTAAATACGTTGAGTCATTAGGGATAATCAAAGCATCTACTTTCCTGACTTCGTCTAGTGCTGTCGGGTTGCTGATGGCGTCAGTTCTTGGCAGATACTTACCTGACGTGCCGATACTAGTGTTCAGCGTTGCTACACTCCTTAAACTCCTTGCGTTATTCGTGTGCGTGCTAGCAATCCCAGAAACAGCAATAGTGCCGCCGAGGACAGCATACGGCTACGGAAAACTTGTCTATTCTATAAGTATAATAGGCTACACCTTCACAGTAGAAACCTCTAAGAGGGTGTTTAGGCTCTTCATTCAGTTAGTAGCTTTAACACTACTCTTAACTTTAATATTGTTATTGTATGAATTAATCACGATACTCTCAACAGTGTAGGTGAGTTGCGGTGGAGATAACTGATATTCTATATGAGGTCTTGAGAAGTACCGTCAGGCTAATTCCTTATTTGGTGATAGCTGTAGGTATTGCGTTGCTTTCTATCCTCCTAGCTAAGCTAATAAATAAAGTGATTAGGTGGATCGTGAGGGTAGGCAATCTTGAGGATCTTGTTAAGGAAGTAATTCCAGGCGGCTTAAGATTTTCTGTAGCTACGATAACTATAATGATAGCTGATATGGGTATAGCTCTCCTAGCTATAACTATGATAATCAGAGTACTCGCTTTAGCAACTTCCGACACTTACGTGGAGCTAGTGACTTACGTCACTCGAGTAGTGAGTGTCGTGATAATGTTGCTAGTTCTGATGGTGGCTTTAGATATCCTTAGCAAGACTGTAGTCTTTGAGAAGAAGGTCGAGAGCCTCTTATTCATACTCTTGTTCTTCTTTGGTCTGTCAATGATAATAGACTTGACTGGTTTGAGTCCCGAGATGAAGTCTTCACTAGGTTGGGGTGTAGCTATAGGTGTAGGGCTGTCTCTAGGGATATTCACACTTTGGCTTCTTTTCAGCGACATGCTAGAAAAAAGATGTTCTCAAGCACGGTAATTAAGTAAGGACTATGCTTGGCTCTCTTAGTTGCCTAGGTTGTTTTAGACGCCTTAATACCTAGAGTCTGTGAGCTAATGAGTCGTGGGTAGGGTCGAGACTGATTGAAGAGTCCTTTTCCAGTAAGTAAGGACGACGCAAGTAGTGGGCGTAAGCAACTACTTAATCAAGTCTTCAGGAACTTAAGATAATTAATCCCCACTCCGCATTAGCTCGTTAAGCAATGACACTAAATTATCAGATTCTTTAAGTAGTCTCTGAGTAATTAATCCTTCCCTCAAAGCCAAGACTACAACACTTAATTTTAACACCTTCATGAATCTATAGTCTTCAAGTCTCACGATACCTAGTCTGTTCAGGAGGGAAGCTAAGGCTAGCGTGTGCTTACATATGACGTACCTACTCGATATAGGTAATGGCTTCATCTCACTAAAATTAGCTTCTAAAGCTCTAGCTATACTCACTAACGTGTTATCTGCCTTAGCTGAGGTCATTAAAGCGTCTTCACACGTGCACTTGATGCCGTAAGGTCCTACTTGAGTCACGTAGAAGTCTCTAGGGTATACTGGTATTCTGATTAAGCCTGTCTGAGTCTTCACAGACACGAATTTCTTAACGTCTTCCGTGCTAGTAGCTATGAAGGCTAGTGCGTGCTCGTTCTTGATTATCAAAGCTTTAAGTCTCTCAGTGCCTAGGAGTTCTGACGCGCTCTTAAGTCTCTTACTCAGAGAACTCGTTAATCCTTCTAAGCCTGCTTCTCTCGACATATTTATTAATACTTCCCCCAGTCTTTCTAGACTACTCCTCCATTCAGTAATTGAGACCTCGAGATTCTCACTCAATTAGTTACCCATAAAATATCTTTAAAGACACAATATTAACTTTGGTATTGAGAGATGAGTGGTGGAATACCTAGTAAGAGGAGGTCTCTAGGCAATACGGGCGAGACCATCTCGGCGATTGCTCTAGGAACTTGGGGTATAAGAAACGAGAATAACGCATTCACTACCCTAGTAAGAGGTGTTGAGTTAGGTCTAGACACTATAGACACTGCAGAAATGTATAACTCCGGCAAAGCCGAGGAGTTAGTAGGCAAGGTTGTTAAGCAGGTTGGTAGAGACTCTGTTTTCATAATAACTAAGATGCTGCCAGACAGGCTGAAGACTAGACACGACGTAATCAAGTACGGTAGAGCTGCACTGAGGAGACTAGCAGTCAATGAAGTCGACCTATACTTAATTCACTGGCCTAATCCAACATTAAGTATTCAGGAACAAGTCAAAAACTTTGAGTCGTTGATTGATGAAGGACTCACCAGATATATAGGAGTAAGCAACTTCAACGACGTAGAGCTAGTAGAAGCTATAAACTCAACTAAGAAGTCAGACATAGTACTCAACCAAGTACACTACAGTGTGTTGAGGAGAGAGATAGAAGAATCACTACTTCCTACAGCACTCAAATACCAGGTAACTATTCAAGCATATACACCCCTAGAGAGGGGTGAGGTCCTGAAACACTCCAAACTAGCCGAAATATCGTTAAAAATAAACAAGCCTGTAGTTCAGATAGCCTTGAATTACGTAATACGCGAACCCTACTTAGCCGCCGTCGTCAAAACAGAGAATACTAAACACCTCGAAGAAATAGCTCAAACACTAGAGTGGAACCTGACTCCAGAACTAATAGAGCTCCTCAAGAAATTATAGTTAAAGTCTCTCAAGCTTCAGAGACCTGCTCAGCTCTCGAGGAATAGAGGAAGCGACGAAGTACTTAGTGAGTTAGACTCGCCTCAAGTTTTAGCTTTAATATGTTATTATGGCATAGTTTGTTAATGGGTGACTAAGATGATAAAGCTAGTGATATTTGATGTGTGGGATACTCTACTGTCATTAGAGGGCATGCACGAGTTGCTCGCGTCTAAACTGTCAGAACACTTAGGTCTAGACTCACTTAAAGTTTTGAGTTTGTTGAAGAGTGTTCATTCTGAAGTCAAAAACTTAAGAATAAATAAGACTCCAGCTAATAAGGTCTTAGAAGAGTCTAGGAAGAGACTCTGCGAGAAACTAGGTTTAGGCGTAGACTATTTCATGATGATTCACGAGGAGTTAGGGAGAGATGCTAAGGAAGGCAAGCTCGGGTATCTGATCATCGATGGCGCTAGAGACGTCTTATCTTACGTCAAGAGTAAAAGACTTAAGACTGCAGTGTTAGGCAACGTACTCTTCTGGGACTCCTCAATAACTACGAGTATTTTAGAGACTTCAGGCATGAGTCAATTCATAGATAAACTCTTCTTCTCAGACACCTTAGGTCACCAGAAACCTGAATTTGAGGCTTTCATGACTGTACTAAAACACTTTAATTTAAAACCTGACGAGGCAATACACGTAGGTGATAATACCCGCGAAGATTTTGGCGGAGCTCTAGTAGCGGGTCTTAAGGCAGTGTTAATCAAGAACTTAAGAGAAGAAATAATTAAAACAGAAGAATTCGCCATCATACCTAACATAAGGTACTTAATACCCTTAATAGATGAGTGGAGTCCATCGCTATGACTCCAGCCCTTCAGATTCAACGCTCATCAAAACAGGTCTAACGAGCTTTACTCCCTTAAGTTTAATAATCCTTGTTAAAAGACTCTTTACACGTTCTGAACTACCTTTCAAAGCTAACACTAACATGCAGTTCTTGCGGTCTATGTGAATATGTAGTGCCGAGACTATTTCGTTTAAGTAGTCGTGTTGAATATCCGTAAGTTTCGAGTCTATCCCTCTTGCTTCATGGTCATAAACAACGCTAATCACCCCCAGTATGGAGCCTCCCGCACGCCACTTATGCTCACTTATGAAGAGGCGTAGAGCTTCTCTGAATATCAGAGACTTATTCTTTATTCCCAGAGACTTCATAAGGTCTTCCAACTCACGCATTAGTTCCTCTGGCACGTAAATACCGAACTTCCCGCACAAGGAATTCACCCTAGTTGTGAACGGGGTTTAAGCTGGCTTCACATAACCCCACTTATCTAGTGCTCTCTTGAGTTCCTTATGTGTCTCAGCATACACGTCGAGAGGCACTCCCTTCAAGAACGCCTCGACAGCCTGCCTCACAGCCATAGCACCCTCTCTGGGACCGCCGGGATGCCCAAGTACCCCGCCACCAACCTGAATCACTAAATCAATACCTAGATGTTTTATAACCTCAGGTATCGTGCCTGGGTGCAGACCGCCGGAAGACGTGGGGAGTACGGGCTTGATGTGATGCCAGTCTTGCCTCAGCCTCAGGTCATCCGCCTCAGGAACGTATACTAGCTCTCTTAACGCCCTACTTATGTTCACGACTTCTCTAGCTCTGGCTTCTAGCTTGCCTACTTCAGGCGTGCCTACATGAAGTTGGTCTACGCCGACAACTCGCAAGAGTTTAGCTAAGGCAAACATGGAGAGACCGTGTGTTGGGTTTCTAGTGAAGGCCGCGTGGAAAGCTCTGTGAGCGTGTATTGCCAACCCGTGTTCTTCGGCTAGGTCTCTAATGAAAGTTAGAGATGACCAGCCAGCAATTACTACGTCTACCATCACGAACGGGTTACCGTAATCAGCTACTAGCTTAAGCCTCTTCTCCATCTCCCGCACGTCAGCTGTTATGTTAGCTAACCAGGTCTTCCTCTCACCACTTTCTTTCTCTGCTCTGTCGATAGCTCTCATAACTGCTTTAGCCCTCTCACTAAATCTGCAGTAAGAAGGTGACGCGAGATTCTCGTCGTCTTTCACAAAATCCATACCTCCTGCCAAGATCTCATAAGCTACTGCTTCTAACTCCTCGGGCGAGAAACCTACTTTAGGTTTAGGAACGGTACCAAGTAGCGGCCTGTCATACACTCTGTATATGTCTCTAACACCTCTAAGACCTCTTACAGGTCCTTTAAAGTACTTTAAGAATTCTTTAGGCATTGTAACATCTTCGATCCTGAGACTCTTAACTCTCCTCATACCAAATATATTGCCAGCAACTGACGCGAGAAAAGCTGGCATATTACCCTCCTCAAACAAGTCTGTAGGGTATGCAACTCTAACGAGCCATGACCCATTACCAAGATTTCTTATCTCGTACGCTTTGCCCATTAATCTCCAAATCCTTTCAGGAAGTGATGATAGGGTAGTCCAAGTACCTACGCTACTTTCTGAAGCTATACTACCAGCAACATCCTCAATGCTGAAACCCTCACCAGGAATTACTCTGAAAGACACTATCACGTCCTTCTCAGGACTCGGAGAATAATCCTTCTTAACGAAGACATTATACCACTCAAACTCTTCAGGCATGTATAAAAGCACCTTCTATAATAGAAAGTGACATAAGAAACTAATAAATCTTGTCTCAAATCAAAAAACATCGCAATACTTAACGACAGCACCTGAGCGAATTCTAAGCCTAGTGCCCTCGTCTCGAGTTTTTATGAAAGTTTATAAGAGTTTGATACTAACTCACTTACTGCTAGAGATACTCTTCAGGATGCAAGTATATAGTGGAAGACTCGAGTGAGTAGGATATTCAAGTACTCCAGGATGTGGAGTTTTTCCCACAGTCGTGAAACCGGTGGGGGTTACGGGTTTGGGTTATCCTGAATGAGTGAAGATCGATGATAAGGCCTCCGATGAAAGGTACCTCAAGGTCTGTGAAGCCAAGGATTAATAACAAACCACCAATATGAAACCCGAACCCCTAATCACACTACCCTAAGGTTTTGAAATTCGTGAGTTACACATTCAAAAGCTCGCTTCTTTAGTGTGGGGATTATGTGATAAGGTTTGTAAGCTCTATATTTTTCCGGTTTAATGGATAGCATATTCCCGAGCCTCCTGCACCGTGTAGGGGTAGGGGTGAAGCGCCGAGACCGAGCGCAGGACTAAATCCAGCTCCTACCGAGAACGTAGCTCTAAACCTCCCCGAAACCCTCGCACTTCAGGGCGAGGAGGAGGTCAGAAATTAGAGAGGAACATATTTATCACTAAATCAAGACCTTAAGAAATACAAGAGGGAAAACTAATATATTTTAAGAAGTAATGAAGAAAGGGCTCACGAGCTAGGGCGTGTATGTGAGGACCCTCATACGAAGGAGCAAGCCTAACGCAACTGTTTCGAGTTTCATATAGGTTTATAAGGGTTGATATCATTTTATTATTGGAGACATTGTTGCTTCGACCGAAGGAGGTTTGTGGGAAGCTCGGTATCAGCTACACTACTCTGAGAGAGTACGTTAAGAGAGGTTGGATTAAACCAGTTGTTCTCGAGAGCGGTAAGTGGAGGTTCAGAGAGGAAGACGTTGAGAAGCTGATGGGTATCGTTAAACCGAAGACCGTTATCCTCTACGCTCGTACCTCCTCTCATACACAGAAGGACGATCTCGAGAGACAAGTGAAGGTCCTCGAGGAGTGGGCTAAACAGAACAACGTAGAGAAGTACGAGGTCGTCACGGACATTGGTAGTGGTCTTAACGAGGATAGAAAAGGATTCAAGAAAATACTGAAGCTCGCCACCGAGAGGAAGATATCCAAGATCGTAGTAGCGTACCCAGATAGACTCACCAGATTCGGATTCAAAACGCTGTTAGATCTTCTCAGAGCGTTCGGTGTAGAAGTGATCGCGTTAAACCACGAGGACAAAGACCCAAAGGAGGAGCTCGTGGAGGACTTGATCACCATAGTGTCTCACTTCGCTGGAAAACTCTACGGTATGAGGAGCCATAAGTATAGAAAGGTGGTTGAAGGTGCAAGAAAGCTCGTTGAAGACCCGTGAATTAGTTAGAATGTACAGTATTCCAGTAAGAGACTTGAGAGTTAGAGAGCTGATAACGTGGTACACTAAAACGCTCCAGAGAGCAGTTGACACGATATGGGAGAACATTATATGGGAGTACAGGTTCCCAGAGCTATCCAGGAGAGGAAGGAGAATTAGCGTTGAACTAGGGTACAGGGTCAAGGCTCCAAGAGTACCTGCTGATAGGAAGTTCGAGAAGATGCTTAGAGATGCATTGCTCGCAGAGTGCCCATATGCTAAGCACTGGGTTGATGCTGTTATCAGAACAGCGTACTCTGTTATCGAGTCTTGGAGGAAGAGGTACCTGAAGGGAGAAGCCAGGAAGGTTAAACCGAGGATTAAGAGGAGGTTCGCTAGATGCAAGATAACGCTCATGAAGGTCGACTACGAGAGGAAAGTGTTGAAGATAACTCTGAAGTCTGGTGAGTACCTCGAGGTTTCGTGGAGAGGAATGTGGTTCGGCAGGAGAGTTGAGGGCTGGAGAATTGGAGAAGTGATCCTCAAGGACGGTAGAGTGCTTATTCCGTTCAAGAAGACCGAGGTCTACAGTGTTGAGAGAGTTGTTGCGTGGGATTCGAACGAGCTATCTCTCGACGGCTACTCCCCAGGTGTGGGGTTCATTAAGGTTGACTTGAGGTATCTGCAGAGCTTGAAGATTGTTTACGAGAAGAAGAAAGCTACTACTCAATCCATTGGTAAGAGGGAGCTGTTCGAGAAGTATGCTAAGCGAGAGAGAAACAGAGAAAAGGACTTCGTAAACAAGCTCGTTAAGCAGGTAACCACCATGTTCCCCAACGCTGTCCACATTGTTGAAGACCTCGAGAAGGAAGACTTGGTTGCCAGGGGGAGAACCAGCAAGAATAGGAGGAAGAGGAACGCTAGAACACCTTGGGAAACAATACACAGGAAGCTCTCGGAGAAAGCACTAGTCGTTAAGGTTTCTCCACACAACACCTCTCGAACCTGCCCACGATGCGGGTGCGTGGTAAAGACCCGAGTGGGCAGGGTATTCAAATGCCCGAGGTGTGGTCTTGAAATGGACAGACAGAAGCTGGCGTCCATAAACATCTACCTCAAGTACACCAAGATGTGGGGGTTTCCCCACAGCAATGAACCCGATGAAATCTATGAGGGCGAGCTGTGGGTCGGGGTTACCCTGAACGGGTGGAGACCAATGATAAGACCTCCAATGAAAGGAGGCCTGAGGTCAATGAAGCCAAGGGTTGATATCAAACCACATCAACCAACATGAAACCCAAACCCCTCTAGCATCTTGCTGTAGACGAGTGGGTTGGTACAGCACTCACGCGCTAGCAATAAAAACACTGACCTCCTCATTTTAAAGACAAGACTTTTAGCTGTAACTGATTCTCATGTACGAACGTGAAGGTGAAAATTAAACTCGATTGTCATCAATTGTCAAAGTATTTTTGCTTGATTAATAATCATTTACTAAGTTTTCTTACCTACTTCAACAACTTCTTTACACTTAAGTTGTTTAATAAATTCTTCTAGCTCATTCAGAGGTATCTTTATTGTATAGAGGTATCTTTTCGTCCTAGCTTTAACCTTAGCTATTCCTTCTTTCTCTTTCTTCACGATCCTGCACACCTCAGCTCTGGCAGATAATTCTATAAACTTGTTTTTATCGTATATCTCGACAGGCATTTCACCCACCACTCTCATGGAGTCTCGTCTTTTATGATAGAGCGTAAGTTTATAAGTTTTTAGTAATCTAGTCAAGCATGTCCCTCTAGAAGTCGCTACTTGCTTTCTAGTCCTAAGAGACGGTAGATATTCAGCCGTAGATGTCGTCCTAGGAGATTCTGAGTCGTCTCTTCTCGAGCCATAACGTTTTTAACCTGTAGTGTGTGTTGTTAGGTTAGGTAGTGCTTGATGAGTGCTGAAAGAGATTTTAGGAAGAGTTTAAGAGAAGAACTGTTGAGGGACGGGGTTAACCCATACCCCCACATACTCAGCTTAGGCTACGTGCCTGTTAAAGACATAGTCGGTAGTCCTAAGTTAGGAGAGGTAGTAGCTACTGCCGGCAGAGTAGCCGGACTCAGAAGACATGGCAAGCTAGTGTTTGCAGACTTGATAGATGATGGCTACAGAATACAGCTCTCAATAAACTCTGGTAACGTAGGTAGTGAGAAGTTCGAGTGGTTCATGAAATATGTTAACTTAGGCGACTTCATAAACGTGAGGGGGGAACTCTTCTATACTCAGAAAGGAGAATTAACTATCAACGTTAAGGAGTATCAGCTGATAGTGAAGGCTCTGAGGTCGCCCCCGGTTAAGTGGGGCCACAAGATATTAGACCCTGAGGTCAGGTATAGGAAGCGGTACCTGGACTTAATGATGACTCCTCAAGTGAGAAAGATCTTTGAGGTACGCTTCAACACCATAGCTGAGATAAGGAAGTTCATGTGGGGCAAAGGCTTCATAGAAGTTGAGACTCCAATACTTCAGCCAGTTTATGGTGGTGCAGCAGCAAAACCCTTCACAACCAAGATCCAGGCACTCGATGAATACTGGTACCTAAGAATATCTCTCGAGCTGTACTTAAAGAGGTTCCTAGTAGGAGGTTTTAATAAGGTTTTCGAGATAGGCAAGAACTTCAGGAATGAAGATATAGACGTACAACACAACCCGGAGTTTACTATGATGGAGGCGTATCAGGCTTACGCAGACTACGAAGATATCATGAGACTCACAGAAGAACTGATAAGCACTGTTGCTGAGAAGGTCTTAGGAACTACCAAAGTAAGCTACCCCATCGGAGAATCCAGGGTCGAGATAGATTTGAGACCCCCATACAAGAGAGTCAGGATGATTGAGGGCTTAAGAGAGTTTGCTGGGGTTGATGTTGAGGCGTTAAGTGATGACGACTTAAGAGACCTTTTGAGGACACACAGTCTCTCACTGCCCGGTGGTTACGACAGAGGCAGAGCCATAGCGAAGCTATTTGATAGATTAGTAGGGGCTCAACACTTAATACAACCCACATTCGTGATTGACTTCCCAGCATCTTCATCACCTCTAGCCAAGCCACACAGACTGAACCCCGAATACGCTGAAAGGTTCGAGCTGTATGTTGCGGGCATGGAGCTGGCTAACGCCTTCACGGAACTGAATGACCCAGTACTTCAAGAAACTTACTTTAGGCAAGAAGAAGAGAGAAGGAAATTAGGTGATGCTGAGGCCCACCCATATGACTGGGACTTCATAGAAGCTCTCGAGTATGGAATGCCTCCAGCAGGTGGCTTAGGACTAGGAATAGATAGACTAGTGATGATATTTACTGGACAGACCTCAATTAAGGAGGTAATACCCTTCCCTATGATGACTCGTTCCAGCACTTAATTAACGTGTTCTTTAATAGTCGTATGAAATATTTTGTTGGTGTAATGGTGTGAAGCTGGTTTGCTGGAAGTGTGGGTTTCAGACAGAGTATAAGCCTGGACTATACACGTGTGAGAGTTGCGGCGAGCCACTCTTAGTAGATAGTGATTTTCGCGAGTCCCTAAGAAGAGAAAACACGCTAATTCCTAGGGAATTAAGGGTCGTGACCTTAGGTGAGGGAAAAACACCACTGATAAAATCTAGGGAGGGTGTCTACCTAAAGCTAGACTACCTAAACCCCTCAGGCTCTTTCAAGGATAGGGGGGCTGCCACGGCAGTCTCGGAAGCTCTGAACAGGGGTTGTAGGCTAGTTATTGAAGATTCTTCAGGTAATGCAGGAATTTCTTACTCAGCGTACGCTGGACGTGCTGGCATAAAAGCCAGAATTTACGTGCCTTACGACGCACCTTCAGGCAAGAAAAACTTGCTCAAAGCTCTGGGAGCTGAGGTAATAGAAGCCCCCACGAGAGATGAGGCTGCCAGACTCGCCGTAAGTGACTTGGAGGGGTGCTATGTAGGACACAGAATAAACCCTTACTTCCTGGAAGGGATGAAGGATCTAGCACTAGAGTTAGTTAAGGAGCTAGGTGAGGTAGACTACGTTGTAAGTCCACTAGCTAGTGGCACTCTCATTATAGGCTTGTGGAAAGGCTATAGAGAATTAGTTGAGGCAGGTATAGCTAAGCGCGTCCCCAAGCTAGTAGCTGTTCAGGCATGCGGTTACGAATCACTCGCTAGGTATTACAAACCTTACCTCAACGTCTGCAGGTCTAAAGCTCAACTACCTGATGGGATAAGACTAACAGAAGCGCCAAGACTGCGTCACGTGGCTGAGATACTTAAAGAGACGGGAGGCTTATACGCAGTAGTAGACGACGACCTGGTATTACCCTACCTAAGAGAACTGTGGAGGGAGGGGGTAGTAGCTGAGCCTACGAGTGCTTACGGGTACGCAGGAGCCAGAGAACTCATGAAAGACGGGAGTATTTCTGGAAAGGTCGTAATCATATTAACAGGTAATGGCATTAAACACATCTCCGGAGGTATGACTCTATGAACGTAGACGTTGCGAAACTTGTTAGCGGGGCTCTCAAGAAAGATAAAGCGTCAGTAAGTAAGTTAATAACTTTAGTTGAGACAGACCCTCTAAACTCGATCTCAGTTATTACGCGAATCCCGTATCAGCCTAAGACCGCACACATAATAGGGTTCACAGGGTCTGCCGGCGTAGGCAAATCTACGCTAATAAACGCAGTAGCTACCCTACTAGCTCGCGAGGGTAGTTCGGTAGCCGTCATAGCCGTAGACCCTAGATCGCCTATTACTGGAGGGGCCATAATGGGAGACAGAGTCAGGATGAAGGACGTGCCTAAAGAAGTTTATGTCAGGTCCATGACTACGCGTGAGGAAGAGTCGTTGCCTCTGAAGACACTACTCACTATCGAGCTACTTGAGCGTTTAGGATTCGACTACATAATCTTAGAGACTCCTGGAGCAGGACAGTTCAGTACTAGAATCATGAGCGTCGCCGACACCATAGTTGTCGTCTTAATGCCTGAGTCAGGCGACGAAATACAAGCTATCAAGGCAGGCATAATGGAGATAGGAGACATATACGTAGTGAATAAAGCCGACCTGCCGGGAGCCAACTTAACTTACAATCAAGTACTCTTTGCACTTAATTCAACAGAAAGAAAAGGGTGGACACCTAAAGTCATCTTAACTAACGCGTTAAGCATAACCAACGTAGAGCCACTAGTGAATGCTATCAAAGACCACGCAACCTTCGTGAAGGGGAAGGGGCTAGATACGGAGAAAAGAACGTTAAGAAGATCTCTAGAACTCCAGCTAATGATAGAAGAAGAGCTAAGCAAGATAATTAAGGAAGTAAGCAAACCTCAAACCACCCTATACAAAGAATTTGAGAAACTCCTGAAAAGTAATGAATCACTAAAAGAATTCATTAAAAAAATAAAAGAAGAAATATCTAACAGGATCAGCACATCACCTCACTAATTAGTCTTTACTAAATCAAAAACTCTAGCAAATTCAATACCTAAGAAAAGACTTCAACAGTTTTGGGTTAGGGAGCCGTTTCTTGTCTGTGGGTTTTTCTAGGTTTCTCCAGGGTTTTCAAAGATTTGCAGTTTATCGCTTACATTAAAACTACCCTACTTAAAATATGCCCTATCCGAAAAACAAGCATTTTAGCTCCTTACAATTCGCAACCAGCAATTATTTTTAATACTTACAACTCCTAAAGATTGAGACATTTTCGAGAAACTAAGACCATAAGTTTAGTTTTAAAATTCACTTTACTATAATAAAGTAGTTTTATAGTCTTCTTGACTGCTGAGTCTTGAAGCGGATGATTAGGAGAAAACTAAGACTTAAAACTTAGAGGTTGTTAGCAGGTTTGTCTCTTGACAGTTTATCTTAAAGACCTAAGAAGTTTGACTTATTGTGATTAGCTTTATATATTTGAGTTTCTAGTTTTGTTAGGTGGGGGCCGTAGTTTAGCTTGGTAGAATGCGGGGCTTGGGTCCCCGTGGTCCGGGGTTCAAATCCCCGCGGCCCCACCTAACAGTAGTTTTTAAGCTCTTCAAGAAAACGAGGTCTTGAACTACTTGAGCTTAAAAATACGTGGCGAGAATTTCTAAACTCTTTTTATATTCTTGTCTTGACGCTACCTCAGTTATGCGAAAACTAAATATTTTTAACGTTAGTTATTACCGTAGTAACGTTAGATAAGTTATCGCCTACTGGACAGCGCTCCTCAACTAACTTGATCCATTTTCTTAGAGTTTCTAAGTCTGCGTCACTTTTGACTAGAACTTCAGTTCTTATTTCTTTATAGCCTG
>JAWBSH010000008.1:0-39099 GCA_038843015.1 Zestosphaera sp.
GTCAGGCGAGGACTACAGACTAGCTTTCTTCGTTCTAGCCATACCTGCCGCAATATCACTCGCGTTTTTGCTCATGGCCTACACCACATACCCTAAAGTAAGGAGCGTCAGTTCTAAGAAGACTGAAGTAGGTTGGAACTTAGGCAGAAAATTCAATCTCTTCTCAGTTTCACTAGCTCTCATGACCGCAGGCTACCTAGCTTGGTCTTTAGTATCTTACCACATGAAGGAATACGGGTTAGTTAACGACCCTGAGATTTCTCTGATGTACGCTCTGGCGATGGGGGTTGACGCGCTAGTAGCTTTCCCTATCGGCTACCTCTATGATAAGGCAGGACTGAAATCACTGATAATGACTCCTATATTAGCCGCCACTATCCCGGTACTCTTATTAACTAATACTAGGACTGCAGTATACTTAGCTGCTGCTGTTTGGGGGGCTACTATGTCGATATATGAAACGAACATGCGAGCTGCTATACCAGACCTCGTAGAACCTAGTAGGAGAGCTCTCGCTTACGGAACGTACGGACTCATTTACGGCACTGCCTGGATGTTAGGGGGTGTGTTAGCTGGAGCTATATACACGCTTAACCCAACCTACTTAATACCCTACGTACTAATTACTGAGCTGAGTTCACTCATAGCAATGATTTACTTACTGAAAAGCAAGTAACACTTAAAACTACTCAACCACATTGTTTTAGTGATGCTGGATGCTGGAAAAGGCTGCAGAACTCCTGAGAATCGGAAGACCTGTCTTCATATACGACTCAGAAAGTAGGGAGAGTGAGGCAGACATAGTATTCTTTGCTGGAGCAGTAAACACGTACTCAATAACTATTTCTAGGAAGTTTGCTGGCGGCTTGACTTGTTACGTGACTAGTAAGGAGGTAGGGTCTCTCTTAGGTCTCCGATACTTAGAAGAAGTCTTCCAATTACTTGGTTATAGAGAGTTAACTCGTAAGAGGCTGGGCTACGGGGACCCACCCAACTTCAGCTTATGGGTAAATCACGTGGGTGTTAAGACTGGAATTAGAGACTCTGATAAGGCCAAAACAGTCAGAGAGTTAGACGAGATAGTCAGGCTGATTATTGAGGAAGAGAAAACCACGCTGGCTGTGAGGAAGTTTTATTCCGAGTTCGTGACACCAGGTCACCTCCCAATACTCTTGGGTAGAGGTCTCGACGTCAGGAAAGGACATACAGAGCTTAGTCTAGCATTAGCTGAGTTAAGCGGGTTAAGACCCTCTCTAATAATCACTGAAGTTCTGAGTGATGGTGACGCAGCTACATATAACGAGGTTAAGAAACTAGCTGAGAAGTTCTCGACTGTAGTTGTTAGAGGAGACGAGATAATCTCAGCTCTAGAGAAAGCTAGGAGAATGTAGTAGTTAGTCTTCGTAGCTGAAGCTCTAAAGAGAGCTTTGATGAGTGAGAGACAGTTAGGGGTTTAGCTCTTATGTTGGTTTTATTGCCTCGTTTTTGTCCTCCTGCGTTGGTTTTTGGTTTGGTTACTCTTGGGGCGTTCGGGGGCACTCCTAGACTCCCACACATGAAGCACTAGAAACACTACAAGTGTCCTCACTCACATCAACTAACATGAACAGATACGAAACCCGAAACAGGCGCACTAGACGTTTGATGAATAGTTATCTGCTTAGTTATTAACTTTTTTGACGTATCTTTAGTAGGGTGATGCGTTGGTCCAGGTAGTTCTTGAGTTGCCTGAAGAGCTTGTCAATTCTCTCAAGAAGATTTATCCAGGACTTGCTACAGAGATTCTCATCAAGAAAGTTCTTGAAGACTATTTAAGCAGGATTTCTCAAAAGCAGGTAGTGCAGGAGGAGGCGCTCGGCAGTATTCAGAGGTTGCTTAGGTCTGCGACAGACACGATAAACACTTACTCCTCACTACTTACAGACCTTAGAAATAGGTTGGTTGAGATGCGTGAAGTTCTTGAAAATTTGAATTCAAAAATTGATGAACTCCCTTCCAAGATCGTCGTGCAGCAAGTTCCTGTCGAGGCTGTTCAGGAGAAGGCTAGAGAGAAGATTACTGCTATAGAGATACTCAAGAAGCAGAAGATAATATATGAGGCAGACATAGCTAAGAAGATTAGGAATAGAGACGCCTTCTTCGACAGACTAGAGAGGGAAGGTGCTGTGGTCTTGAGTCTTAAAGATCAGCGGGTAGCGATAGACGATGAGTTCTGGTCTGAATTTGTTAGTAAGGTAGAGTCTCTAACTACGGATAAAGACTCAGAGATAGCTAAGATTCTAGATAAGCAGGAAGTAGCTTTACTCAAGAAGCTGAGTGAGTCAGCGATAGCTTACTACGAGAGAAGTAAGAAGAAGTGGGTCATTAAAGCTTGACTACGTAAACAACTCATGGGTTCTGCCTAAATTCGCTTAGATGTAGTGGCATGAACTTAGTGAAACAACCGTGCGAGCTTAGATTTCTAGCTAGACTCTCTATTTCTTGCGATGCTCCCGAAACAAACAATACGTTGACGCAAACACCCTCTAGGTGCTGGTGTGCGTACCCAACGATGATCTCTCTGAAGTTCTCGTAAAGCGACTCTAAACCTAAGCTTGGACTTCCCGTGACTACAACTATAATTCCCGTGCAGTGGTGCGGGCTCTCTTCATGAGCTGACTCCGTTACGTAGTTCCTTAAGACTTCCTCAATCATTTTAGACCTAGTCGTGCCTCTCTTGCTAGCCATCTCCTTAACCTTACTTGATAAGTCAGCAGGTATTGAGATACCGAATCTTTCTTTCCTACTCAAGGCTATACCTCCTCATAATAAACGTTACTAAATAAATTAGAGTCAAGAGCAGGCCGACGCTGCCTGAGGGCGAGATATTCAGGTACGTAGACAGCATAAGCCCGCTTAAAGCCGATATAGTGCTTAAACCAACACTATGTGCTAGAGTTTCGCAAGCTCTCTTACTGAGATTTATTGAGATGAGTGAAGGCAGTAATATCATCACGTGAGACATGACATAGCCGACTAACCTCAACAAAACTACTGAAGCAAGACCTAGCAAGAAGTATGGCACTAAGTCGTAGAGAGCTAGCTTAACACCACTTAGCTTGAGTAAGTCTATATCTACTCCCGCACACACGTTTTCTCTGAACGTAGTAATAACTAAGGTTGCTGTCATTATTGATGTGAGAGACAACATAACTAACTCGTTATAAGATATGAGTAGAGGGTCTCCTAAAATTAAAGCATTTACTGAATAAGTCATTCTGTAATTCACTGATACGTAATATAGGATTAAAACGCTGGAGGCTGTTGTACCGGCAACAAACACGGAAGTAGCTACATCAGGGTCTAAACCCGACCTCACCATATAACTAACACCAAACATGAGTAAGACAGAGACAGCTACAGCTACTACGTAGTAGTTGTTAGACCATGAAGTACCAGTCACTATTAGGGAGAGAGCTATAGAGAAGAGAGTTGAGTGCGGCGCGGCCGCTGAAAGGTAGTAGAGTCTCCTAGCTGCTATAACAGGGCTTAAGAACCCGAAGATAAGACCTAATGAAGTGAACGTCAAGAGCCACCTCAGCTCCAGTCCAGAAAAGACTCCGGTTATGATGAGTGCGAGCACTAAAGAAGAATACGTTACCAACAACGCACGCACAACCATTTACTTCACCTCTAAGTGAATGCTGGTCTTCTTAGTACGTGTTGAGTGTATGATTAACCAAGCTAGGAGTAGCAAGGTAGCAGAACCTAGCAAGATTAGCGGGAGCATATCGCTAAGGTATTTTCCGCGGTCTGCGTCATTCGTGAGTGTCTGGGTCTTTATCTTAGCAACTTGATCGGCTATGTTCTCTAGCTTGCTCACTACAGACCCACTAATAAACGGCAGGGGAACTTCCAATACTGGAACGCCATACTGCACGCCAAGACTTCTTAAGTAGCTAACGTAAGTGTTTTCTTCTTCAGTAACAATTATTAAGTCTACGTAACCTTTCTTGACTTGGTCTTCTATCTCGCGCACTATGCTGGTGGTTGGGCTAACACCTTCTTCAGGTATTAGAAAACTAGTCAAGTTTATGCCGAGCCACGAGACAGCGTACTGAACTACGGGACTCACACCAATTCCTCTCAAGTTCAGAGGCTCAACACTACTTAATAACTCGTTAATCTTACTCCTAACTAACTCGTACTTGTTTTCGTAAATTCCTGCGCAAGCTGGGTTGAGACGTTTGAGTGTGTTCGTTAAGTTTCTCATAAATTCTAGGTAGTTGTAGGGGTCGTATATAGGCATGTGTAGGTTTGGCAACCCAGTACTCGGATTTTGTAATAACTTAATTCCAGACACTTTAGGTATTTCTATAACTACTGCCTTAATAACGCCTTGATCTCTTAGCTCACTAATGCGTAACTCGAAATGCGTGTGTGCTGTGGAGATAATCAAGTCTGCTTGCTCTAATAACTTAACGTCTGCTGGTGTTAGGGAGTAGTCGTGTGGGTCTATTGAAGGGGGGAGTAAAGAATACACTCTGTCTGAGTCGCACATAATCAAGTTTACGTCATCAGCTAAGTTAGGGAATGTAACGACGATAGTTATTCCGGTCGAGTTGCTTGAGTAACTGATTAATGGATTCAGGAAACTAACTAGAATCAAAAGCAAGCCAACATATCTTGCCTTAACAGACATTGACTACAGCCTCCTATGCTGTATTAATGTGCACACCTACTTATAAACTTTAATGAAAATGTGCATAGGGGAGAGAATTGCTGAGGGTGCTTGACTTAACTATAGGGTATGCGAAGCCGATAGTTGATGGAATAAATGCAGTGTTTCGTGAAAAAACCTTAACTCAGATCATAGGAGCGAACGGTTCTGGCAAAACCACTTTAATTAAGACTCTCGTAGGTATTCTCAAGCCCCTGAAGGGTAGCATCTTCTTATACGAGGAAGACGTTACTGGGTCTCCTGAACGTATTGGTAGGTACGTCGGGTATGTGCCGCAGATCTTCACACCCTCTTACTTCCCTTATCCGGTTAGTGTTGAGGAGTTGATTGAGTCGTCTTACCTCCTCTACAGGAGGAAGTGGCCTAGAACACTATCTAGCAGTGATGTTAAGAAGAGAGTTGAGGAGGTCTTAGACCTGGTAGAGCTCGACAAGAGCGTCAAAAACAAAAGTTTCTGGGAACTTTCAGGAGGTCAGAGACAGAGAGTCTTAATAGCTAGAGCTCTGATCCACGAACCTAAGATACTCATCTTAGACGAGCCTTTCTCCTCAGTTGACCCTGCAGGCAGAGTCTCGCTGGCGTCAATGATGATCAAGCTACTTAAGAGTAGGTCAACTACCGTAATAATGAGTTCTCACGACCCTACACTATTATTGCAACACACAGACAACTTGCTACTACTTGGTAATGGCAAGTGGTTCTTCGGTAGTCCAGGAGAGATACTTAAAGAAAACATACTTAAAGAAGTGTATGGGGAAGCAATAACCACGCATGAGAAGCACGTGCACATACATGATTACCACGTCTAACAGCCTTAATTAAGGCTCTTCTAAGTCAGCATTCCTGTTGCAGGGCCTTGTAGTACTGTTCAGGAAGCTATAAGAGTCCCTAAACTAATTTACATAGGTTTAAAGTCTTGGTGATGTTGTCTTGAAAGCCGTGGTAGCAGTAGATATTGGCGCTACTAAGACTCGCGTAGCACTATTTAACTCTGCTAGCATGGAGTTAGTGAGTAAAGTAGTTCTCAACACACCGCAGGAAGGGGGAGAAGATGTTGTGGCTGGAACTATAATAGAGGTAGTCAACGACTTAGTCAAAGAATTCAGTGAGTGGGAAGTAAGTGCGGTAGGTGTGGGGACTATAGGTCCTCTAGACATTAGGGAAGGACGTGTCATTAACTCTCCTAACATTAAGTTGAGGAGTTTTGAGCTGAGAAGGCCTCTGCGCGAGTATTTCAGGGTTCCTACATATGTTGTTAACGACTGTGTAGCTGCTGTATACGCTGAGTACATGTCAGGTGCCGGACTAGGTAAGAAGAACGTTGTTTACGTAACTCTAAGTTCTGGTATAGGCGCTGGCGTAATCGTTGACGGCCACTTACTCCTAGGTAAAGACGGTAACGCACATGAGGTAGGTCATATAGTAGTCTCTTACGACTCAGACGTTAAGTGTGGTTGTGGCGGCACAGGTCATTGGGAGGGTTTAGCTTCAGGGAATAACTTGTGGAAGCTTGTTAAGAAGCTCAGATCTAGGTGGTCAGGGGCTTCAGAACTCCATAAAATTAGTGGGGTGGAGGAAGTGCCGGCCGTGAAGTTATTTGAGTATTGGGAGAGGGGTGATGAGTTCGCCTCCTACGTAATTAATGAGCTAGCTAGAATAAATGCTGCCGGAGTTGCTTCAATAATCAATGTATACGACCCGGAAGTAATTAGTTTCGGCGGGTCTATAATACTCAACAATCCCAAGCTACTCAACATGATTTACGACTTCGTTAAAGATTACGTGATTAATCGAGTGCCTGAATTCACTATAACCAGGTTTGGAGATGATGTAGTTGTTTACGGAGCCGCTTACATAGCTTCAAAACCCCCAAAAGAATTATTAGAGATACAAGCTTGAGTAAACTACTACATAGAATCACTGATTCGTGAGGAAAATTCTTATATTGTAGTCATTAAAATCTTAATGGTGTTGTTAGTGGGTGTGAGTACCGCCATCATACTGGCTGGCGGTTACGCTACTAGGTTAAGACCTCTTACACTAACGAGGCCTAAGGCGCTGCTCCCTATATTAGGTAGGCCTCTCCTAGACTGGATACTGGATAATCTGAAGAACGCTGGTGTCAAGAAAGTATATATTTCTGTGAGATACATGAGCAACATGATTAAAGAGAGGTATGGCGACGGATCGAGTTACGGGCTTAAAATAGATTACGTAGAAGAGATAAGTCCTTTAGGTGATGGTGGTCCTATACCGCTCATAGTAGAGAAATTCAATATTAATGAGCCCTTCCTCGTGGTTTACGGAGATGTATTTAGTGACGTACCTATAGAATCTTTTATAAGGTTTCACGAGAAGATGGGTGCAACTGCTTCAATAGTCTTAACACGCGTTGATGACCCGTCAAGATATGGCGTGGCTCAAGTAAGTGACGGTGGGAAAGTCGTTAAGTTCATTGAGAAGCCTGAGAAATCACCTCCTTCTAACCTAGTTAACGCAGGGTTCTACATATTCACTCCCGAGCTAATGAAGTTCTTTCCGTCTAAGAAGCCATCTAAGCTGGCTGTCGACGTGTTGCCTAAGTTAGTAGAGCAAGGTCTTTTGAACGCGTACATTCATGAGGGGCTCTGGCTCGACATAGGAGTTCCTAAAGACTACTTAAGAGCAAACCTGAGTGCTCTGAAGTACTTCATGCCCGAGGGCTTCGTATCCCCTACTTCGGAGGTGGGAGACAACGTCGAGATCATTAAGCCAGTCTTCATAGACGAGAACACTAAGATAGGAGATAACTCTGTTATAGGACCTTACGCGTTAATAGGTAGGGCGTCAATAATAGGGAATAACGTTCGAGTAGCTGACTCACTACTCCTAGACAACGTAGTTACAGAGTCTGCCTGCTACTTGAAAGGAGTTATAGTCGGCACGGGCTCACACATAGGTAGGTGGGTCCGCATATCTCCCGGAGTTATATTAGGCGATGAAGTAAGAATCTACGATGAAGTCTTCATAACGAAGAACGTAACAATACTGCCTCACAAAGAATTAAGTGACGACATAATAGAGGAAGGTAAAGTAATACTCTGAGCCTCACCGCTATTCAGCAAGTTAAAGACGCAGACGTAAGTGTGAAAATATATTTCCTCATTATTTTAAGTTTCTCCTAAAGTAGTGATGGTGCTTAATTGATCTTTTAATGACTTTATTTGCTTTGATTACAGTATCTTACGGGGTTTAGTAGTGGCTAGGTATTCTTTGTTGCCCTACGATACTGATGTTGTGTATATCGAGATTAGGAAATCTAGCAGGAGTTTTTTCGGTAAGTTGAGTGAGCATGGTGAGACTAGGATAAATCTTGAGGTTATTAAGGTGAGTGACTCACCAATCTACTTAGTCTTCGGCTACTTACCCAGCAACGATTTAAGCAATAAGGATCTAAGGAATTACAAGTACCTACTTAAGAAATCTACTGGACACATAAAGAAGCTTAAGTGGTGGAGTGATGGTAAAATGACATATATACTAGCTTACAAAACTAGGTGTGATTTCATGCGTGTAGCAGAAGAGAGTAAAGTCAACATACTCTCTCCTTACGTCTTTGATAGAGGTATTAGGAAGTATGTAGCTGTGGGTAGGAAAGAGAACCTCAGCAAGTACATTGAGTACTTAGTGAAGTTTTACGGTAGTGAGTACATCTACTACAAGTCTATTAACAGACCTGAGTATTTATGTTCAGTACTAGTTGGGAGAGCCATACCCTCCGTCATAACAGATAAATTAACTATGAGTGAGTTAAGTGTATTGAAGAGCGCCTATGACGCAGGATTCTTCGAATGTCCTAGGAGAACAAACCTCAATGACTTAAGCGCGTCGCTAGGCTTATCAAAAGTTACTGTAGATATACATATAAGAAAAGCTATGAAGAAAATAGTTGATGAGATATTCAAATTTTTGTCTTAAGTTTTCAATAAAACATTTTCTATTTAATACTAATTAAGAGTGTCTCTATATCTTCACTAGGGGATTTCGTGATTAGCTTGTGGAATTTTGGGGAAGGAATTATAACAGCAGCCCTCACCCCACTAACCTCGAGTGGTGAGGTCATGGAAGAATCTATAGCTGAATTTATTGATTTTCAAATTAGAAGTGGAATTAAGGGATTCTTTGTTCTAGGCACGTATGGTGAGGGTCTAGCAATACATCCGAGAAAACGCATGTATTTCTTGGAAAGATTCTTGAATTACGTTCGAGATAATACGTTAATCATTGTAAACGTGTCAAGCACGGCGCCCGAGCTCTCGCTAGAATTAGCTAAACACGCTACCGACCTCGGCGTGAGCGCTATCTCCTCACTCCCGCCAATATACTACGCTCAAGACTTGGGAGGTCTTGTGAAGTACTTCTCCTTATTCTCCAAGATTGACTCACCAGTACTCATTTATAACAACCCGCAAAGACAAAACTACGACATAACTCCCTCAATATTTGAGCACCTGGTCAACGAGGTACCTAATCTTAAGGGAATCAAAGACTCGAGCGGGTCTATCGAGAGGGTACATAAGTTATTAAACACTAGTTACGTCAGAAACTACTTTATCGCGATAGCTAACGACCTTATGGTTCTACACACTTTTCTCTTAGGAGGTAAGGCACACATATGTGGCTTATCTAACTTATTCCCTGAGATATCCCATAAAATATACACTTCAGTGATAAACAACGACCTAAAGCTAGCTATAGAATTACAAAACATACTAAACAGCGTTAGAGAAGCCGTAAAGGAAATACCGGTAGATAGCTCAGTTGTTGTAAGGGAATTAATGAAGCTACGCGGCATTGACTTAGGACATCCCTCACCAATAAACCGTGAATTAACTCAAAACGAGAAAACAAAAGTGGTGAGTAGGGTTAAGTCTATAATTCACAAATCCTCGGCAGTACTAGAGAAAGCCGGTATTAATATAGGTGATTTACTAAAATTAACTCCTTAGGTGATCAACACGCAACTAGATTTTGTATCAATAGGTGAAGTACTAATACAGTTAAATCCTCTGAGTCCGGGGCCACTCAGATACCCTAAATTATTTGAAACCCACGTAGCTGGTTCTGAAGCTAACATGCTTATAGGACTGCGTAAGTTAGGTTATACAGCCGGAATAATAAGTAGGGTAGGTAACGACGAATTCGGCCAAATGATAATAAGCTTCCTGAGAGGTGAGGGCATAGACACTTCCAAGATATTTGTAGATCCTGAAGCCCCCACAGGCGTATACTTCATTCAAAGACACTACCCAATACCTGGTCAATCCACGGTCTTCTACTACAGACACGGCTCTGCTGCAAGTAGGATGAGTCCTGACGACGTAGACGAAGACTACATCAAGAAATTCAGGGCGTTAATAATAACAGGGATTACTCCAGCATTAAGTGATTCATGCTACTACGCAGTTAAGAAGGCTTATGAAGTAGCTACTAGGGAGGGTCTAGACACTATCTTCGATACTAACGTGAGGGTCAAGTTATGGAAAGACTTAAACAAAGCTAGAGAGAAACTAGCGCTTTTCCTCAAGTCTAAGATAGTTCTTACTAATAGTGAGGACTTAGCTGTATTGTTTACTGGTGTATCTCTAGAAGAAGCCATGTATAGAGTAATTGACTTAGGTGTTGAGTTACTAGTGATTAAGTTGGGCGAGGAGGGATCACTGGCAATCACTAAAAACTACGAGATCTTCAAGGTGCAGGCTTTCAAGGTGCCGGTAGTTGAGGATGTAATAGGGGCTGGAGACGCTTTTAACGCGGCTTTCCTGGCGTCAGTGTATAAGGGAATAAGCATAGAGGACGCTTTACGCTACGGTAACGCAGCAGGAGCTCTAGTTATCACTACTAGGGGTGACGTAGAGTCACAGCCTACTTGGGACACCCTAGAACTACTTATTAAAAAAGCAAAAAAGGAGCAATCTCTTATCAGGTAAAGCTACTCTAGACTGCTTATTAACTCCTCTATAGGAACGTATTTCATCTTAAAACCTACGTCAGCGTAGAGGTGTTCAAACGCTTTTAAGGCTTTATCTGTGCGGAGCTTCTCATGCGCTTTAAATCCAATAACCCACACACTCATCCCTACCTCGATATCTGTGTTTGTTAAAGGCGTGCCATCTTTAGAGAGCCAGCATACCAGGTCAGGAGCCATAGCAAGAACTCTGCCATCCCTCTCAGCTATTATATTTTCATTCTTTAAATGAACTCTCAACTTACTCCCTCTCTCTTCAGCAACTTCTACTAAACCAATATCGAAGCCTCCGACTGTCTTCATGACCTTATTAATTACTTTACCAGACCCTAAGACGTAAGCATTCAGCTCTCTACGTAAAACTTCAACAGGCTCTATTCCCTTCTCTCTACACGTACGTAATATTTTGCCTATATTTGTAGAGAAGGTTAGGGTGCCTGGTATAATGACGTTCCTAGCCATCACGCCACTCATCAGGTAGAGTGCTATTCCAGCAACGCCCTCGAAAGCTACAGTTATGTTTCTGGATATCTTTTCCGCGGTTACGGCGTCTTTAGTGAAGAGTATTGCTCCATTACCTTCCCAGTCAGATATAGACATAGGTGATATGGGCACACCGTAAATGTCGAAGGTAGTTAACTCAAGTTCAGGTATTGCTCTACCAGCGCCGTCGCCGTCTATCAAGATGCGGTCCTTAAACGCGGCTGTATGCACCGGCACTGCTACATTCCCAGCGCCTATCTCAATCGGCACCACATAATTAATTTTTCTGCCTAGAAACTTCTCTAGCAAGTCGAAAGCGGGTAAGTGCTCGTTTCTCCACCCATATTTAGCGGCTAGAGGAGACCCCATACCAGCTGAAACAACTGCGAGTTCCTCGTCGCTCACTTCAGATAGGTCTGCTATAACGACTTTCCTACCGCTATCGATGATTTCCTTAATTATTTTCAGACCCTGCGTTATAGAGCCGCCGCCCCCTGCACCTAGTAATGCTGCACCGTAAATCATGTCATTCAAATCCTGATAACTTAAGACTCTTGGCGTGAAAGACCACCTGATAACGAAGTATTCCGTAGCTTTTAAGAAAAAAATAAAACATGTTTATTTAGCTTAAGAAGAATCTTCACGGGTCTTCAGGGTATTCGTGGCCAGGCCCGGGAACCCAAGTCCCTTTCCAGAACTCGCTCGCGAACACTTCATAACCGAAAGTCATTAACGCGCCTAGACAAAATATCGCAGCACCGAATCCTGTGTATAGGGTGAACTCGCTAGTCTTAGGTTCGGTAGTGAATGTTAGTAGTCCTCCTACTAAGAAGCCTATAATCATTAGGAAGATACCCGTCCTTCTTATTCTTTTCAACATCTGAGCTTTCTTACCCATATTACTCACCTCTTCTCTCTATAGACGAGCATTAGTAGTGAGTATAGCACTAACGCGGTCACCGCAGCCGCTAGTTCAGGGAATGGCAAACCTCCGCTACTCATGTAGTACGCGATTACCGTAGCTATTGCCCACGGAACAAACGGAATCACGTTAAACTTAATGTTCCTTCGTT
This sequence comes from Zestosphaera sp., assembly GCA_038843015.1. NCBI lineage: Archaea > Thermoproteati > Thermoproteota > Thermoprotei > Desulfurococcales > Desulfurococcaceae > Zestosphaera > Zestosphaera sp. The sequence goes on from JAWBSH010000008.1 coordinate 12,284, forward strand.
TGAGGACATCCACGTCTACCCCCATCCTAGGCAAGACATAGTAGTGAGCTATTAACATGCCTGGTATAGCTGACCATATAACAGCTAGCATTGACGCGAAGTCTATGTACCTGTAGAGCACGCCAGCATAGATTATTACTAAACTACCTAGTAGTAAGAACACATCATAGATCCACATAGCTATCCTCGGGTATAGCTGCACTGCTGAGAGAGATAAGTACCAGAAGTCGTTGTCTGCTGTAGTCCAGATAAGTAATACTATACCAACACCCCCTACCAATAGACCTAGACACCTGGTAAGGATGACTGAAGGATCTGCGAACGTGTCTTGTGGTGTTAAAGCGTAAGCTGCGAAGGTCGCCATCAAGAATGACAAGAGTATCATACCCGTAAACATAGCAGTTGATGATGCTTTCACCACGTCTTTCGTTGATTTAGCATACCTTGACCAGTTAGGACATAAGAAAGAAGCCATTATATTCAATCCAACAACGAAAGTGACTCCACTCCAGTATGTCGGCCAGTACCCTCCCCACGGTTGATTCAATCCCCACGCATTCCAGTTTACCTTAAACCCAAAGTATATAGCCCAAGTCAGAATCAAGACGTAGAAGAACGGTATTGCTATCTCAGATAAGATCGCTATAGTCTTGTAACCAGCTATTGAACTAAGTAGTACGAGTATTATCGCTATCACGGGAGTTATGCTTGGGTCGATTCCCGTAAATGTCGTGATAGCAAGTGCTATTTGGTGGACTCCTAACGCAGCCCATGCTAGGATACCCACCAGTAGTAACGCGTTAAATACTTTAGCACCGTAGGACCCGAAGATCTTCTCCGCTATATATGATGTTGGTACTCTCTCTTTAACTCCTATAGATCCTATTAAGACGTAGAACACCAACAATATTAGGTTGCCTATTATTAGCCAGGAAAGTATAGAGTACCAGGGCCAGTTACCTCCCGCGAATAACCCTCCCATCATTATTCCAAACCCAGACGCGAATAACCCCATCTCTATGTACGCTAGGTTCCACCAAGGTCTTGTCATGGTCTCAGGAACTCTTTCTGTTTCCCAGTCATATAGAAAGCCTTTCTTCTTAGAAGATTCGCTACTCAAGTATTTAGTCACCCTTCAATATAGGGTTTATAAAACCGTCTATAAACGTATTACATAAAACCTGTTCTATTATGAACTTAATGAGAAAAGCACAAAATACCTGGGGGATGTGTATTAAGGAACGCTACATATCTGAATGGGTCTTAAACATACCGCAGTCAGGCATTAGAGAGATATTCCACGAATCTCTTAAGCTAAAAGACGTAATACACTTAGAGATAGGTGACCCTGATTTCAACACCTCCGAGATCATCGTGGAAGCAATCTATAAGGCTATGTTAGAGGGATACACGCATTACACACATAATGCGGGACTAATCGAGTTACGTAAAAGCATCGCAGAATACTATACGAGGAAGTACAACACGACTCTCGACCCCGAAAACAATATAGTTGTAACTGCCGGAAGTAGTGAGGGCTTATCTCTAAGCTTATTAGCTACCCTGAATCCAGGAGATGAGGTACTGATACCGGACCCTGGCTACCCATCTTATGTGCCCATGATTATGTGTTCTCGAGGTAAGGTAGTTAGGTACAGTGTCCGCGAAGAAGAGAATTTTGAGATTAACCCAAGCGAAGTACTATCTAAAGTGACTTCAAAGACTAAAGCAATAATTATAAATAATCCTCAAAACCCAACAGGTAGCGTAACATCAATCAAGAAATTAGAAGAGATTGTAGAGTACGCGCATAGTAAAGGGATCGTAATCATATCAGATGAAGTCTATGAAAACATAGTTTACGACTACGCGCCTTTCACAAGCTTGTCTGTGTTAACGAGTTACGATAATGTTGTAGTAGTTAACAGCTTGTCGAAAACCTTTGCTATGACGGGCTTAAGAATAGGTTTCGTAGTAACTAGAAACGAGAAATTAGTTGAGGTAATGACGCGAATGCAGGAGGGATTAATTGCCTGCGCTCCAGCCCCTATCCAGGTGGGAGCAATTAAAGCTTTAAGCATGTTTTCTGAGTTGGTACCACCTATGGTTAGAGAGTATGAGAAGAGACGCAATGTTTTGATCTCAGAACTCTCTCGTTTAAAGAAAGTATCATTCACTATTCCCAGGGGGACTTTCTACATGTTAGTTAACGTGAGTAAACATACCGGTGATTCCCGCACCTTCGCAAGAAAACTCCTTCTTCAGAATCGAGTAGCTGTCGCGCCAGGAATAGCTTTCGGGCCTGGTGGAGAGGGCTACATAAGAATATCTTTCGCTACTTCAACAGATAAGATCGTGGAGGGGGTTAAGAGGATAGGTGACTTCCTAACGTCTGGGGGTGAGTTAACATGAGTAATCTATCAGTTAATGAAGCTTTAACTCTAATGCCTTTGCCTCTGGTTATCGTGACTACTGAGAGTAGAGATGGTAAGAAAGCTGGGATGACTGCCGCGTGGGTTACTCAAGTTTCGTGGAAGCCGCCTTACGTAGCTGTAGCTATTTATAATAAGTGGACTACACTTAAGGTCATCTTAGATAGGAAGGAGTTCGCTATAAACTACGTTTCCTCGTCCTTAGCTAAAGTAGCTTTGGAAGTTTTTGGCTCATTAAGCAGTGCTAAAGTAGATAAGTTCGAGATAGCTACTAAGAAATACAACGTGCCCATCAACTACGGTAAGAGTGTGAAGGTTCCAGTAATACTTAATGCACCTGTCATCATAGAATGTAAGTTGCTTGAATACTTTGAGATAGGAGATCACTATTTAGTAGTCTGCGATCCTGTCTTAGCTTATAGAGGGAGCGATGAAGAGCCTCTCGCATTCTATAAGGGCAAGTTACACGCCTTAACCGAGCATAGCACTAAGTAGAACTTTAGGTTATTTTAGAAAGATATAGAGAGTACCAAGGATCTTTACTCAGCAAGCCTGTAAGGACCTTCGCACCATTTTTAATTATCAACGAAGTATAAGCTACCCTACGACCTAATGACTCAGCAGCCGATACAGTTGTGTTTGCGTCAAAGTCTTTCTCAGTAGCTAATCGCTCTATAGCGTCTGGGAGTGGCGACCTCTTAGTCCATCCTATAGCACCTATGTATGACTCAGGCGGGTCACCCGCCACCGGTATACAGCCCATTACTAGAGCGTGCGAGATTATCTGTATGGCGGTTAACTCACCCCCACCCCCTAAGTCCGTGCCTTGAGTTATTACGCCAATCACTTTAAGTAACTTCGGCGGTTTGTCTAGATATTTAGCGAATAATGTTTGCCCTAACCTATCTATAAAAGCTTTGAAATGAGCTGGTATTCCTAGGTGGAAGACCGGAATAGAGTATATTATAGCGTCTGCCTCAAGCCACTTATCGAATAAGTCATTGAAGTCGTCTTTAATAATGCATTTCCTGTGATCTACGCACGCCAGACAATGAATACATGGGTTAATTATTAAGCCGGCAGTAGAAACGAACTCCGTATCCACGAGCTCAGGAGCTACTTTCTTAGCTGCGTCAAGAGCTCTCATTAAAAGGTATTCACTATTACCATGTCTTATACTCCCGGAAATTCCAAGTATCTTAACTCTCAATAACATAATCTACTCACCTTCAAGAAGTTTCGTCACGTGCTCATAAAACCTAACCCACCACTTCTTAAGGCCCTCAATTAAATCAGTACTTACTTCTAAACACCACTCAGCAGAACCGAACTCGCACGCAGCACTCCTCAGTATGTTTAGAACTTTACTACTTTCCCAGAAAACGTTGTCTGAGCCCGCTTTAACTTGGTATTCTCGGATCATTTTGTAGTATTTTCTTGCATGACGCAACATATCGCCTTCGTAACCGAGAGAGATCTTATAAAGCTCGGGTAGCACTTTCTCAACCCACGACCTATGGAATCTACACCACCCAGCATTCTCAACTAGGTACTCCATTAAAGCTCTATTGACTGACACGCTAGCAAATTCTTCAGGTTCTGAGAAAGCTGGTGTGTAGTAAGTCCAGTATTTTCCGAGGATAGGGAGCGGCGCGAAGACTCCCGGCGACCAGTAGAAGTTAGGCGTCATGTAGCCTCCTGAGCCGAAAGGAATATAAACTGCTAAATCCTCGAATCTTACACCCTTCTCACGGACTCTCTCATTAAATATTTCGTTAAGTTTCTTGCACGCTTCCCTCAACCCCTCTTCTGCTACGAGTCTAAGTAGCTTGTTGTCAGAGAAGACTAGGCTCTCGACGAGCTTCATAGCTATCTCTTTATTTCTTCTCGTATGATCTTCGCGCCACTTGGCCGGGTCGATTACAGGCGTAGTATCTAGACCTACATCCTCAGGTCTTAAAAGCTCTTTTTCTAAGACCTCCATTAGCCAGCCGAGAATATTGCCTGCTTCAATAGCGTCTAATCCTAACTCATCAATTAAGTCCAGGACTTCTAGAGCTTCATTAAAGTCTAAGACACCGATTATAGGACCTACAGCATTTAAAGGTTCGTAATCTACGTGTTTGTTATCAATGGTTTTCTTACACCTAACTGGGCACGGCTCATCACAAGTACGCCATATCCCGGTACCAATTATTTTTTCGTTAAATGGTTTTAGGAATTTATCTACTATATTCTTGTAAATCACTTCTCTAACTTCTTTACTAGATAGTAGAGAGTTCCAGTTATGTGATGGTATTTTCTCACGGTAAATCACTATGTTACTACCTAGCGTTCCGCCAGTTTTTGTTTCTAGGTCGTAACTATACTTAGATGTTCCCTCAATGACGTTCTTGACGAAAGGCTTCTTTAACTGGGCTGTTACTAGGGAGTTTATGAACTCAAACCTCCCTCTCACATCATTCGATTCTCTCTCTCCACCGAAAATCACGGCGAAAACGTTATGAGCTCTAGCTAAGACACTACCACCACCGCCTCTCGCAGCCCAGTCTTCCACTCTCACGTTCATAGTAGCGTAATCTATTGAGGGTGAGTATATGCCGCCCATACGCGTACTGAAAGACGCAGGTCCTACAAGAATCATTCTCCCGTTATATTTTGTCAAAAAACTTGCGTATTTGCTTATTAAGTACTTGGTTAGTCCTCTAGTACCTCGCTTACCTTCATACCCTCTATATATCGTCAGTAAGTCTTCTATGTTGAGGTGATCAAACTCTATTCTCAAACCTTCTTTAGCGCCCTCGACTAACACAGCAGCAGGTCTTGACGCCCTGCCCTCGAAAACGATCCCGTCAATACCTGTCTTGACAAACCTGTAAGCTCCTCCCCCGAGAGCAGATATGTGAAGACTCCTAGATAGAGGACTCCTAAAAACGAAGATGAGTCTATGACTACCGAAAATAGCTTCATTAGCGAAGAAACCCTTACCCATAACAACAATATTCTCTTCGCTAAAGATGTCATGTCTGTAACTCTCATAAACGTTGAGGTGTAGGTGAACTCCTAAATCAACAGGTCCTAAGAACCCCTCATACGTTCTTAACTCATATTTCTCATGCGTTAAGTCTACGTGAGCGTACTTGAATGTCAGCTTAACCAAGTAGCAACCCCCTAACAATGTCTACAAGAAGTAATTAACTTAAATGTGTGTAATAGAACACGTTTAATTTAATGTTAAAAACTTCTGGGAGGCACTCTATAAGGGTGTTTAGGAATTGAGCTCTATGGAAGTATCTGTTAATTCAGACTTATGTACGGGTTGTCACTTGTGTGAGTTGGTGTGTAGTACTTACCACTTTAATAAATCATCAATAAAACTCTCGAGAATCATAGTATATAAGGATAAAGCAAGCGCTAAATTCACGCCTATCCTATGTGTTTCCTGCCCTGGAATGCCCTGCGCTAAGGCGTGCCCCACGAACGCTATAGTTAAAAATAAACAGACAGGAATGCCTGAAGTCATAATAGAAAAGTGCTCCTCCTGCGGAGACTGTGTTAAGGCATGCCCCTACATGGCAATACGTTTTGAACCATCAGTATATGCTTACCCCCTAATTTGCGACTTATGTGGTGGCGACCCACAGTGTATCAATGTTTGCTGGCCTGGCGCGTTAACTAAAGCTATGAGTCTATCAGAGAAGTTCAGGGGAGCTGCTAAAGCCCGCTCTGTCATCGCGGAAATAATAAGTAAGTACACGAGGTGATTGACGTGGTTTACTCCGTTAATGGTAGGATACTCCACGTTGATCTGACTAACGATAAGGTCTGGGTAGAGAAGTACGGTAACGACTTGCTAGAGTTATTTATAGGCTCCAGAGGTATTCAAGCCCGACTCTATTGGGACCTCGTAAGTCCTGAAGCCAAAGCCTTCAGTAGCGGTAATGTGTTGTTCGTTGGTTCAGGCACGTTTACTGGAACTCCTCTCCCCAGCTCAGGTAGAACAACAGTCACCTTCAAGAGTCCAGCTACAAATATGTACTTTAAGGCTAGCGTGGGCGGAGATTTCGGACTCAAACTGAAGCTTAACGGGTATGACGTAGTAGCTATTCACGGCGTTTCTGAGAAGCCTGTATACGTCTATATCGAGAACGACCACGTAGACATAATACCAGCTGACAAATACTGGGGTCTTGATGTCAGAACTGCTCACATAGAATTAATAAGGAAGCACGGCTTAGACGCTGACACGCTGTTAATAGGGCCTGCTGGCGAAAACCTAGTTAAGTATGCGTCAGTAAATTGCTCTGTCTATAACGTGGCCGCTCGAGGAGGTGGCGGGGCTGTATTAGGTTACAAGAAACTTAAAGGAATAGTCGCTAGTAAAGGGGACAGGTCGGTAATACTCTACAACCCTAAGAAGTTCTACGAGAAATCATTGAAGGTCTCCCTAAATATAATGAATGATGCCGCGTTAGTAGCTACCGCGAAGTTCGGTACTGCTAGCGCTACTATGGGTCTAGATAGAACCAGCACGTTACCATGCTATAATTTCAGGAGGTCTTTCTGGGAAAACGCGTATAGGAACGCGGGTGAGTATTATGTCGAGGCAGGCTACCTAATCGGGAGAGCTGGCTGTGCTCAATGCATTGTGAGTTGCCACCGTCATACCGCAACAAGTAAATATGGTGGTGTAGACACAGTAGGTCCTGAGTATGAGACGTCAAACGCTCTGGGCGGTAACTTAGGAAACTCAGATACAGATGCTCTCATAAAAATGAACGACTTGGCTAATATCTACGGCTTAGATACTATATCCTTAGGCGGTGTTATTGGTTGGGTTATGGAGTCTTACGAGAGAGGATATCTGAAGGACTTGAAAGAAGAGTTAGGTGTCGAACCCCTGTGGGGGAATGTAGACGCAATCATTAAACTCATAGAAGATATAACGTTTAGGAGAGGAACAGGAGACCTTCTAGCTGAGGGTTTAGCGATAGCGTGTGAGAAAGTAGGCACAGAAACTTGTAAGTGGGCTATTCAGTCAAGAGGTCTAGAACATTCAAGAGTGGAGACTAGGATAGCTAGAGCTTACGCACTAGCTTTCGCGTTAAACCCAAGAGGTCCTGACCACTTACACACAGAAACTTTTGCTGAATTCGGATTCACGGAAGAAGCTAGAAGACTCATTAAGAGGCTTACTGGCAGTGAAGAAAACGCTGGTATAGGGAAAGACTCTGGCAGACCCGAGATAGTGGTATGGCACGAGGACATCTACGCCGTTACGGATAGCGTTGGATTATGTGCTTTCATAGATACTGCTGGGTTCGCAGTAGATGAGGTCATGTTAAGTGAGTTATTTGAGGACGCTACGGGTATCGCGAGCACGCCAGAGAAAATAATGAAGTCTGGCGAGAGGATAGTAACGCTTGAGAGAATGATTCAAGTTAGAGAAGGGCGCTCAAGAAAAGACGACACACTACCTTGGAGAATCTTAAATGAAGAGATCATAACTAGAGAAGGGAAGAGATACGTGTTTACAGAAGAAACCCTCAATTCTATGCTAGATAAGTATTTCAAGCTCCGTGGCTGGAACGTCGAGAAAGGCATACCTACCCCAGAAAAACTCAAGGAACTGAAGCTAGAGTTCGCTATAGAAGAGGCATTAAGACGTGTCTAATCATAGTCAGTAAGTGTTAAATCTATGTGAATACTAGATTGGATGAGGGTCGTCACTAATGCCGGTACTAAGAGTTCACGTCTTGTCAGATAGACTGGCAAAACTCCTCCAGTGTAATGAAGCTAGCATAAAGGTTGAGTCAGGCAGTTACTCCATAAACGAATTAATTGAACTCATATCTTCACATATACATAACATCAAGTCTGTTTTAGAGAAGATGAGAGACTCGATATTTGTGGCGATTAATGGTCAAGTTAGATATAACTACGACGAGAAAATCGATGTAGTTGATGACGTGAAGATAGTAATATTCGAGGTAGGAGCTGGGGGCTAGCGATCGCGAGCGCCACGTACTCTACTCAGGCTCGTATTGTATTTCTAGTCTCATTAATTTAGACAGCATCAAGAGTTCGTAGCTCCAGTCGCCGTAGGCGATAACCCGATGAAGAGGTTGGTTGTAATGCCATAACCACTTCACAGAGTTCTTTACTAAAGTCTTAATCTTAGTTCTGCATGCTAGGTCTATTAAGGGTGTGTCAATTATCTTGTTAATGTGTAGATAGAGCTTGCTGAAATCTGGTGATATTTGAGTTATAGTGACTACCTGTCCTAAACTCATCTTAGTTCTTACTACTACTGGTTTTCCACTCTCGTCGTGAGTGTCAAGAGCGTAGGGCTCTGGTTCTCCAGTAAAGCCCTTCATTTTGGTTGGTGCGGTACAGTGAGCGTATATAATGGAGTTATCTCTAAAGTCTATTACTGGGTCGGAGATCCATGCGGGCCTCCCAGCTAGATACTTAAACACTACCTGAATTAATAAGGAACTTAAGTCAGCCTCACATGCTGTAGGGATCCCCTCATCGTTTAGAAGCGAAACAGCAACACACGGCGTTACAGGCAATAGATTCAGGTCTTTAAGCATTATAGTAAAGCAATTCACACCTAATGCCTCAGCACCATATTTACTCAATAGTTTTTTAAGTGCGATGTAAATCTTGACAGCCTTAATTAAGTCTTCTAAACTAACGTTCTCCCTAACCCAATAACTTCTTCTTAAGAGGTTATCAGCCGTGGTCTTAGCCTCCTCGTCACTAACGCTGGAATAAGCGTCAATTAATTCTTCATAACTCACGAAAATCAAGTCAAGAAACTCTTTAAGCCTCGAATAATACGTGTTTGAGTATACTCTATCGCCTGAGTATATTTCGTGCCTATGGAGTGATTCTAGAGATGCTTCCTCAGGTACAGTAACCACTAGAGTCTTTATTTTCTGTTTTAACCTGATGTACGTGCATAAGACCCTGAGTCCCTTAATCATGTCTTCTCTATCACTAGATGACACGCTTATTAGTGGGTAGCCCTCTCTCATAAGCTCCGCTATCTCAGGCCATGCGAGAGAGTAGTACGGCTCGGTTAAGACTAAGGTAGGCTTACCTAACGCTTGGATTACTTCGTAAAATAAATTGTAGTTGATGCTTGTCGTGAGAATGTATATGACGACGCCGTCAATCTCGGGAGATTTAGATAAGACATCCTCGAAGTCTTTTCTCTCCTTAATCCATTTCTTAACGACAAACCTGCACCTCCCCTCACACCAGGCGTCGCTCTCGTTAATCAACTCATTAATTTTCTTTCCAACATCGTAATTATGTAACGGCCAAGCCATTAAAGGCGCTCCTTCCCTACCGAAGAATAATAGAGCTAAACTCGCTTTATCGCTCAACATACACCCCTCGTGTAGTGAGTTCCCACCAGTTTTAAGCACATAATATAAAAGGTTAGAAGAGTCCTGAGAAGGAACTCAGGAGTTCAGGTCTTTGTCAGGTATGTTCTGAAAACTCCAGAAACCCCAACATTTTAGGTGTTGGTCTCTAGCTGTGATTACTTGACCGCATTTCTTTAGGAGTTAGACTTCCTAGTTCTTCACAGAATTTAAGTCCGTAACTACTTAATCTGTAGTAAGTTGCTGTAGCTATACTTCCCCCGCTACCGGTTTTAATACTGCACACGGCTCTTAACGGACACTCAGCACACGGACAAGCAGTTCCTACCTCAACTCTCGTTAGGATTCCCTCACTAATTAACGCTGAGAGTAGTACCTCTACCTCCGTGGGTGATAGCTTAAATTTACTCATCATATCCTGTAGCGTTAGTACCTTGGAGGAGCATAACGCTCTCACGACCTTCCCGAATAACTCTCTACTCTCCAAAATCACCACTCTAAAATAATTTCCTCGTTGTTATGAGGTAAATGTACAGACAAGTCATTCATGGCTTCTCTTATTTTCTCTGTGAAGTACTTGCCTACTTTCTCGCTAGTGTGTACTACTATAACGTGCTTTACCTCTTTAAAGCTTTTGAGTAGTTCTAAGAGACCGTCAACTCCAGCATGACTTGAGAAGTCAAACCACTGAACTCTAGCTTTAACAGGCCCTATCTCCTCCGTGGGAACCCCGTCTTCTAAGAGGTGCCTGCCAGGAGTTCCGGGAGCTTGGTAAGAAACCATGAAGACAGCGTTGAGCGGGTCTCCAGCCAACTTCTTTAGGTAGTAGACTGCGGGACCTCCTTTAAGCATGCCTGCCGAAGCCACTATGACGTTACCGCGTCCATCAACAATTCTCCTCCTCTGAGAAGGCCTTATTACAGGCTTAAATTCTTCCTTAGATTTCAGGAGTTCCTCGTACTTATTTATGTATTCAGGGTAGCTTATGAAGACTTCGTAAATCTGTCTTATCATGCCATCATAGAAAACACTGCCGTCAAAACCCTCGTAAAGTATCGTCAGTATTTCCTGTGCTCTGCCCAGACTGAATGCCGGAATAAGTACGTTACCTCCCCTGTCAGTGACTTCCTTGACAGCGTCCAGAAATTCTTTCTCGACGAGCTTTCTAGGCGGGTGTCTTATCCAGCCGTAAGTTGCCTCAATAATCACTACGTCGGCTTTAACTCCCGAGACGCTAGCTCTAGAGACTAACCTAGTATCTATTGTGTTCACGTCACCCGTGTAAACAACGCTAGACTCGCCCGCCTCAACGTAAGCCATCGAACTACCCGGTATGTGTCCAGCGTTAAGAAGCTTAACTCTGTAATCACCTAGGTAGATTTCTTTATCGTATGAGTAGTCTGGGATGCTGTCAATCATGTTGTAGAGGTCTACCTCCTCGTAGGGCAGGTAATAGCCAGAAATCTTTATAAAGTCTTTAATCATTATCTCACACAGCCTCTTAGTCAAGGCAGTAGTTACTGTAGGAACTCTAGAAGTCACGTGAAGCATCGGCGCAGCCCCAACGTGATCTAAGTGTGCGTGTGTTAAAACAAGTCCTGCTATCTCAGAAGGCTTCACGTGTTCTGGGAATCTGGGCTTGTCTTCCTCATCAAAATTTACCCCGTAATCCAGCAATAGTGACTGCTTATTATTACCTACGTTAACGCACACAGCAGCCCTACCTACTTCGCGTCCGCCGCCAAGTACTTTCACCTTAAGCACTTCAGACCCTATATATAGGGATCGCTAAATAATTAATATTTGGGTAACATAGTAAATCAGGTACTGGTGATAGTCGTGCTCCCAACTAATCCGAGAGAATTAAAGAGGAGAATGAAGCAATTAGGTATTGATGTGGAGGAATTAAAAGATGTTAAGACAATAACTATCGAATTCCCCGACAAAGAATTAATCATTAGAGAACCTCAAATCGTTGTGATGAAGATTCAGGGTCAGAAAATATATTACGTGAGTGGGGGAACTGAGGAAGTTGCTAGTAAGGAGGTAGTGGTGGAGTCAGCGCCCTCAATAAGTGAAGATGACATAAAGTTCGTTATGGAGCAGACGGGGGCTTCTAGGGAGGAAGCACTGAACGCTTTGAAGAAAGCTGGTGGTGACATACCTCAAGCTATACTCATGCTGACTGAGAAGTAACTCGTCACAAGAGTTAAGTAGCTAAAGAGCTCTCCCCACCAGGAGACCATTTCCTGAGTGACTTTATTAAATCCTCTGGAGTAGACTTAAGAGATACTACGAGAGGCAATCCTTCTTTATCTGCTAGCCTGATTGCTAGAGGGTCTATCTTCTTAGTGCCGTGTAAAACGATCACGGCGGGCTTTACAGGACTAACCCTAACAGATATCATGGGAGACCTTCCAGTACTGACCTTAGTGAATACCAGGGCTCTCCTAGTCGTAGCACCCATTATTTGCCAGAACTCGTTACCACTAAGCTTCTCTATGGCTTCTAAGCTATCAAGTACTGTGTAACCGTAAATAGCGACATCCCTGTGCATGTTTGAGTTTACTATGAAACCCTCTACGACAGTAACTAGCTCGTCGAGCTTCATAGGTATACTGAAATCTTTGAGATCTAGTATGGCACCTATGCTCAGGTTTAGGGAGCTAGCTATCTGCTTAATTACGGGGTAGCCTCTAGACTTATCAAGATTTATCAAAGCTTTAACAAATCTCTTCACAAACTTAACACCCGGCGATCTCCTCCCTTTTTCGTAATCACTTATTACGGATGCGCTAATACCCATGAGTACTCCTACGTCAGTCTGCGTCAATTTAAAAACTTCTCTCCACTTCCTTAAGGAAGCGCCGCAATTCTCGCTCATCACTATATCTCCAGCGATCTTCTGCGCTATCAGCTCCAGCACGAAGTCGTACTCCACGACACTCACTAAATACAGTATTGAATTATGAGGCTAAATACTTTATTTTTAACATGAATCGTACGTCATCACGTGAGCGGGTACCTAATATTCGGTTCAACACAAATTCCGGTCCTCTTAAAGAGTTCTGAAGACCTCAACTCAACTTCTCTCAAGACCTCGTCTTCATCTAGTGTTAATACGTTCCTGTTCTTCATGATAATCTTCCCATCAACTATGACATCTTGAACGTGTGAACCGTTAGCCGCGAACACCACATGTGATATAGGGTCATTCATAGGCATGAGTTTAGGGTCCCAGTACTTGATTGTTATTAAGTCTGCTCGCTTACCAACTTCGATAGAACCCACCTTGTCTGAGAGTCCTAAAGCTTCAGCACCTCTTATAGTAGCCATCTCGAGCACATCCTCAGCTCTCAAAGCCTCAGGATCCATCTTGTACGCGTTTTGGAGTATGATAGCAACGTGCATCTCTTCTATCAAGTCATAGTTGTCGTTGCTGGGCCCGCCATCTGTACCTAGCGTCACGTTAACGCCTGCTCGAAGCATGTCTGAGACTCTAGCGATTCCGGAGCCTAACTTCCCGTTGCTAGAGGGGTTGTGACTCACGTTGGTTCTGGTCTTAGCTAGAGTATTTATCTCGTCGTCAGTGACCCAGACAACGTGTACGAGAACTACGTTAGGCCCTACGAGACCTAACCACTTAGCGAAGTCTACGGGCTTCATATTGAAGGTCTTCGTAGTGTACTCGACGTCTTCTCTCACCTCAGCTAAGTGCATAGTAATTCCAGTCTTCAATTCCTTAGCTCTCTCAACTATTTCTCTATATAGTTCTACACTCACAGCCCCGGGCGTTCTAGGACCAAACCACACGTACACTCTTCCTTCTCTCCCGTGATACTTACTATATAGTCTCAGAGTGTCTTTCATGCTGGTCTCCCCGTCCTCAACTAGACCTTCGTGCAGAGCCCCCTTCTCGAGAGCGTAGCCACTCATATCCATTACGTGTCTCGAGACAGCCGCTCTAAGCCCAGACTTAAGTATAGTCTCTATTATCTTGTCGGGACCGTACCTGCCGACAAGTCCTGTCTCGAGGAAGGACGTAGTCCCCGACTTTATCAACTCAAGGATAGTTAGAGTTGCTGAAGCAAGTGCTTCTTCCTGAGTCATGCTGCCTTGAAGAGGCCAAACACACTCCTTAAGCCACGAGATCAACTTCCTGTAATTAGCGCAAGCCTTAAGCATCCCCTGAACTAAATGCACGTGCGTGTTAATTAAACCCGGCAGCACTATATGTTTCTCAGCATTCACTTCTTCAGCAGCTCTCCCTCTAAAATCCTTATCGAGTTCCGAGCACTTACCTACAGCTACTATCTCCCCGTCCTCAACAGCTACGCAGCCGTCCCTCAAGACTTCTCTCTTTTTATTCATAGTTATTACAAACTTGCCCCTAACATATATATCTACCAAATAATCACCTATGTTAAAGCCAGCATGTTTATTAATATTTATTAATTAATTGAGCTAAATTAAAGATTAAGAGTGTTAATTATGTTGTCAGGTAAGCTGCTAGGGAGAGAGTATACCTTAAAAGAATTAAGAGGTATAGTTCTGGCAGCTAGAGGTGAGCTGAAGTCAGACATAATTATTAAGAATGCTAACTTAGTCGATGTTATATTGGGTGACATAAGAGAGAAGGTCAACGTAGCTGTGTGGCGTAACTACGTAGTCAGAGTAGGTTACTTTGATGCTGACAAGTATAGAGGGCCCAACACTTTAGTGATTGACGCTTCTTCTAGTGAGGTAGTTACGCCCGGCTTTATAGACCCGCACGTACATATCGAGTCCTCACTACTCAGAGTAACCGAGTTCGGTAAACTAGCACTCATGAACGGGACTACTACAGTCGCTGCAGACCCTCACGAAATAGCTAACGTGCTCGGCGTTGAGGGTGTTAAAGCATTTATTGAAGAATCTAAGCACACACCACTTAGGTTATTCTTTTACGTGCCGTCCTGTGTCCCACCCATCAAGTCAGGACTCACCAAGGGTTCTGAAATAACGCTTAACGACGTGCGAGAACTACTCAATTATAAGGAAGTTATCGGCTTAGGAGAAGTAATGGATTTCCTCTCAGTAATTAACGGGGACGAAGAAATACTTGAGAAAATATCTTCCACGCTAATTTCACGCAAGATAGTTGACGGCCACGCGCCTCAGCTACCTGAAGACATGCTAGTGCCGTACGTAGCTGTCGGGGTTAGAGGAGATCATGAGTCAGTCTTCATGGACGAGGCATTGAGTAAGTTGAGGAGTGGTATGAGGATACTGATAAGAGAGGGGAGTGCTTGGAGAGACTTAGAAGAACTTTCTAAGATGCTTACCTACATGAAGATAAACACTAGATACTTAAGCTTCTCAAGTGACGACCTAGAAGTGGTAGACTTGGTTGAGTCAGGACACATGAACAGAATTCTGAGGAAAGCAGTTTCACTAGGTATAGACCCCATAACAGCTGTCCAGATGGCTACTATAAACGCTTCAGAGTATCTAGGTATTAGTGAGTTAGGCTCTATCACGCCCGGGAAATTAGCAGACATCGTAATACTAAGGAACTTCAGGTTATTCCAGGTACAGGCGGTAATAGTTAACGGAGAATTAGTAGTCAGTGACGGCCGATACTTAGGTACTACGAGAAGTTACGAATACCCTAAACACTTCTACGAGACCGTGAAGACTGGCAAGACATTCGCGCCGGAGGACTTCAAAATTAAGGTTCCTAAGAAGCAGGGACGCGTCAAATACTTAACCATAAAAGCTATTTTAGGTAAGGCAATAACGAAGGCTGAAGCTGATGAGTTCCCGATAGTGGATGGCTACCTGACGTTGCCGCCTGGAACAGACCACTCATACGTCGCCGTAATAGACAGACACCACTCTACAGGCAAGTTAGGGTTAGGGGTAGTTAAGGGGTTAGGGATTCTTAGGGGGGCTGTAGCTCAAACAATAGCTCACGACGTTCATAACATAATAGTTATTGGCAAATCACCTGAAGAGATGAGTTTAGCAGTTAAAGAACTGACGAGAGTTGGCGGAGGCATAGTCTCAGTACTCAATGACAGAGTGTTAGGCGTGGTTGAGCTACCCATCGCTGGACTCATATCAGATAAGCCTTTCGAGGAAGTCTACATGAGCGTCAAAAACTTCATGAAAGCTTGTGAATACTTAGGAATAAACTTCCACGCAGCATTCATGACTATATCCCTGTTATCACTGCCAGTGATACCTGAAGTTAGAATAACTGAGCAAGGCATCTTCAACGTGATGAGCGGGACGATAATAGACCCAGTCTTGGAAGTCGTGGGTGAGTGACTTGATGCTGATTAAGAATGTCAAGCTAGTCGCTGGAAATAATGATTTAGTAGAAGCTTCTTTAGTAGTTGATGAAGGTAAGGTCGTGGAGGTTAAGAAGCTACCTAAGTCGAGAAGCTATGACAACGTACTAGATGGTGGGGGGCTCATCGCACTGCCTGGAGGGATAGACATACACGCGCACGTTTATGACCCCCAATATCTACATCACGAAGACTTCAGAAGCGGTAGTGAGGCTGCCTTATACGGCGGCGTAACCACTATTTTTGATATGCCTTTGAGGATGTACGTGGAAGACGAGAAGACGTTTAAGGTCAAGTATGAGGCTGGTCTGAAAGACTCTCTAGTAAATTTTGGCGTGATAGCAGGGATGATGAACGAGGATAACATCACTTCAGTAGAGACGCTTCAGTCTCTAGGCGTTAACTTATTTAAAGTCTTTACATGCAAGCCTTTCAGACCCAGGAGTGATGGAGGCTTCACTAAAGTCGTTAGGTCTGTGGTTGGCAGGAGAGGAGTTCTCATAGTTCACGCGGAAGACGATACTATAGCGGAATACTTAACTAACGAGTTCAGAGAGTCTGGAGTAAATGACCCGGTATTTTACCATGAGTCGCGTCCAGCACTAGCTGAGGTTATGGCCATAAGGAGAGTAGCTGACGTAGCTGAGTTTTTAGGGCTTAAGCGAGGTATACACATAGCACACTTATCTTCTGCTGAAGGCTTGAACGAAGTAATCAAATCACGTCATAAGGGAGTCTACCTAACAGTAGAGACAACGCCTCACCACCTCTACTTCACTAAAGAAGACGTCTCAAGACTAGGCAATTATCTTAAGTTAGCTCCTACTCTCAAGCGGCGTGATGACGTGAGAGCTCTGTGGAGAGGCCTCGCCTCAGGCTCTATTGACGCGGTTGCTTCAGATAATGCGCCCTCAACCAGGTCTGAAAAAGAAGTTGATGTGTGGGATGCTTGGGGAGGCATACCGAATCTTGAAGTCATGTTGCCCCTCCTCTTTACTTTAGGGATCAAGAAGTTAGGGGTCTTGACTCTAGAGAAGTACGTGGAGGTCACGTCAAAAAATCCTGCCAGGATAGCCGGCATCTACCCTCGTAAAGGGTCTCTGCAAGTAGGTTCCGACGCAGACATAACGTTGATTGACCCCAATTTCTGCTTTGGCGTGAGGGCCGACAAGCTCCATCACAAAGTTGATTGGACGCCCTTTGAGGGTCTTGAGTTGTGTGGTTGGCCACGACACGTCATAATCAACGGTCAGTTAGTCATGAGGGAAAGAGAAATAGTCTCTCAGGAATTTAGGGGCTCCTACGTGTTTTTGAGTCCTTGGGTTGAGGGCGGTGCTTGAAGAAGCTACATAAGTGTCTTAAAGGACATTCACGGCACAGCGGTTTCTTGGCTCTACAATATTTTTTCGATATCGATACTAGTGTTGCATGGAATAACTTGTAACTACTGAGGTTCTTCGGGATGTTTTCTTCGAGGATTTGCTGAGTCTCTGCGTAGTTGCTGGGTAACTTAATACCTATTCTGACTAGTACTCTCTTAGCCAGCCTCGACACAGGCAGTACTAGCTTGTTTCCAGCAAACAAGAGTATAACGTCCGCAGTCTCGTGACCTATTCCTCTAATCTTCAGCAGGTCTTTCCTCACATCAATTAAGTCTCTGTTTATGAAGGCCTCCCAACCCCCGCGTTCAACAACTAGTTGCGAGAACTCCTTTAATGTCTCTGCTTTACTTTCGTAGAATCCTATCCCTTTAATCAATTCTTTGATTTCTTCTTTCGGGGCTTTAGCTAAAGCAAGTGGATTAAGTAATCTGTTTTCTCTTAACTTATTAACAGCTTTACTAACGCTTTCCCACCTACTCAACTGTACTAATATCGCTGAAACACTTATTTCGAAAGGATCTTTGAAGCCGCCCCACCACTCGTAAGAGTGTGGGTCTGACACGAACCACCCGAACTCTCTAAGGTTTTCCCGACCCCACACACTAAGGGCTGCAAGCATCTCACCAATCAAGTTAGTAGTGTTGGGGGTTCTGATAAACTCACTTGGGCTGCATCCTAACATCGGCACTCCTCACTAACAGACAGTTTGAGTACCGCGAATTCATGTCTCTTTAAGTCTATTATCAGGAGCTTATTAGTTAGTAATTCCCCTACACCAGTAATTAGCTTTATAGCTTCAACAGCTTCAATAGACCCTACAACACCTGGTGTAGGTCCTATTACTTGAGGAGGTTTCCTGAGTGAGTTACTTAATTTTTCCTCGTTTAAGTTTAAGATACATCTAAGGCACTTCGTAATTCCGGGAACTACTGTAGTGACTTGACCGTAGAATTCTGAAACACCCCCATGTATTAAGGGCTTCTTCAGTTCCCACGATACTTTATCGACTACTATTCTAGACTCCCAATTATCTAGGCAGTCGACTATTAGGTCCGCGTCACGTGCTTCCTCCCTAAATCTATCAGACCTGACGTCCTCTACATACCCTACCACCTCTACCTCACTATTGATCTTCTTGAGTTTCTTGACTGCCGCAACTACTTTATGAGAACCTAGGTCTTCTTCTGAGTAGACTATTTGCCTGTTGAGATTATTGAGTTCCAGGACCCCACTATCAAATAAGACTACACGCCCAACGCCTGCTGCGACTAAGTACATAGACACTACAGACCCAAGACCTCCAACACCAGCTATCACTACCCTAGCTTTCCTTAGCTTCTCCTGACCCTCAAGACCTAGAAGTTCTAGCTGTCTTAAGTACCTCTCTAAATCACTCAATTCAAATCACCTACTCAAGATAGGGAGATCTTTAAAAATAAAATTCATAAAGTTCTGAGAGACGACGCACGGAAACACGAGTTTAATCACCAACTACCTGAATAATTACTCTCCTCGTTCTAGGACCGTCTAGCTCCACTAACATCACCTCTTGCCACGTACCCCTCACCAAGACACCCCTCATTACTGGCAAAAATCTACTAGACCCTATCATGCTCGAAGCTATGTGAGCGTGTGCATTATCGTCAATTTCATCATGTTCCCACCCGCCGCCGGGCTTGAAGACTTCCATGATCCACTTAATATAATCACTAACTATTCTCGGTTCATACTCATTTATGATTAAAGCTGCCGTAGCGTGAGGGACGAAGATTAAGCAAAAACCTTCACTGACTCCACTCCTGCGAACTACATCCTCGACGCGACTCGTTATGTTGATGACCTGAAATCTCTTCTCTGACTTAATACTCAGTTCCTCGGAATATATCTTCAATCCAAACACCTACTTGAATCCAACAGTTTATTTCTGGTGATCTTATTAAAATCTACTCATCAAGGACTCCTCTAAAAAGACTGAACCTCAATACACCTCTCTATAATCTCAACGTATTTTAGACCGTGATCTGGAATCACTAATACTACATCTCCTTCATCTACTAAACCATCATTTAAGGCTTTTCGCGTTGCCTGAATGACAGCACCGCCACTTAATCCAATTAATATTCCGTCTCTCCTAGCTACGTCGATTAATCCTTCTAACGCTTCCTCGAGACTCACGTCGTATATCTTGTCTATCTTGATTAAGTGAATCCACTTCATCCCAGACTCTACTCTCCTAATACCTGGTATTACGCTACCCACCGCCGGCACTACCCCGACCACCTTCACTTGATCGCCATACCTGTTCTTCACGTAGTGTGAGATAGCTGATAAGTGACCTGACGTGCCGAGCCCGCCAACAACTGCTGCTAGCCTTAACCCACCACTACGTGCTTGTAAGTCTATCTCCTTAGCCGTATACCTTAGATGAACCTCAAAATTATAGTCATTCTCAAACTGATTTAGGTTGAGAGCACCGTCTCTAAGCGCGTCTCTCTTTACGTCCTCAATCATCTCAGTAGTTATAGTTGCTTTCCCCCTCACTACCTCAGCTCCCATCAGCCTTAGTATGTAGTCAATACATTGCTGTGCAGTGGAAGGCAGGTAAAGTCTAGATTTGATGCCATGTATGTTGGCTAGAGCCGCTAGAGCTAAGCCTGTGTTAGTAGATGTAGCCTCATATAGTACCTCAACCCCACCCAACTTCTCAAGAGCTTTTTTAAGCATATACCAAGCTATTCTGTCTTTAACGCTACAACTATATGGGTTATACCACTCGAGCTTACACCACACGTTAACGGTTTTGCTAGAAAGAGTCTTAAGTCTGACCATGGGTGTAGGCCAGTTACGGTATAGTAACTCTAGAGTGCTTGAGAAGACTCTCGCGGGTTCGGGCTTAATATCTTCATAGAAACCTAACTCTTCAAGTGTTACTAACTTGGTTAGGGTTTCTGAGCCCTCCTCAATTACTACCGGAGCGTAGACACATCCAAGCCTTTTAAGAACATCACATAAATCATTACCTCTAATCACCTTATTAGAGTGGTCCACGACAATCGCTTCCTTAACACCACCTAACCTCAGAATCTCTCCAGATAACTTCAGAAACGAGTTAAAGTCTGTCTCACTACATTCTAGCTTGCTTAAGTCAACTAACTTGAGCATCTCAGCTCCCGGAGAAAAGGTTTCCTAGGAGTATATAAGGGTTCGCAATTGTTTTAGTGTGTTAGGTTCATAAAGGTTTTTGTAGGATTTTTCATGATGAGAGATACTTCAAGCTACCTAAAGATGGAACTAGATGTGAGTCTCGTGCTGTCAGGCTTGAAGGGTGTCCATGACCCCCGCGTAGAGTAGCTAGTAGCCACAGTGAATCGCGGGCAAGAGGCACAACCCGCCCTAGAAAAAACCTAGGACGGGAAACGGTAGGAGGACGTTGCTACAATAGCTGAGGCTGGCTCATAAACTAGATACTTAACGAGTCTTTAAGTTTACAGAAAAAATAATTTCAAAATAATTCGTTTTTTCTGTGCTCTTAACCTGGTAGTAAACCTTCTTCTTCTAGCCTGTAAGCCAACCACTTAAGGTCTAGTTCTTCTAGTTTAGCCTTGGCGGGGCGACCGTCTATCCACCCTCTCACACTGTAGTACTCGTCGAGCATTTCATTAAGTCTCGTTACGTGTCCCTTACTCGGTCCTTCAGGCATGGGTTCTTCTAAGAGTCTCTTAGGTAGTGTGTCGTATGTTCTGCCATCACCAAACGATAATATGTTGAAGACTCTCTCGGCATTGTATATTCTCTCACCTATCTTCTCAATATCCTTACTTGTGAATTCAGCTCCTGTCACGGCTGTCAGTAACTTGGCGTAGTCATCAGCCCATATAGCGAACGAGCTGAATTTACAGAGGACGAGTGAGTCTATTACGGCGAAGACGTCTTGGAAGTGCTTCACTAGAGTTGCCTTACCCTTAGTAGAGAATCTATCAACTAATTCTGGAACTCCTAGAATCTCAGGAGATATTAGGTAGGCTCTTAAGTGGCAACCACCTCTATTGCTGGTTGCGTAAGCTAGTCCGTGACCCTGAACACCTCTCGGGTCGTAAGCAGGTAGTTCCTGCCCTCTAACAACCATAGCTAATTCTGGCGCCCCATATTTAGTAGCTAGTCTTAAAGCTCCTTCAGCTAAGTCGTCGCCTATGCCTGACCTATATGCAGTGCGCCAAACTAGCTCTACTATAGCTTCTGGAGTTCCCCACTTAGAGTTGAGGCCCCTCAGCTTTTCTGGCGCTATCTTACCCTTCTCAACTAACTCCATGAAAGTGCCTATCGTGTGTCCCGTAGATATTGTGTCAAGACCTAACTCGTTGCATAAGTAGTTAGCCTTACTTATTGCTTCTATGTCATCGGTGCCTGTCTGAGCACCGAAAGCCCATACAGTCTCGTATTCGGGGCCGCCCCCCTCACCACTGAAGGGCGACTTAGTAACTCTCGTGTACCTAGCACAGCCTATCGGGCAACCCCAACATATCTCCTCCTTATACTTCTCCCAATCCATGTATTTCTCAGCTAGTACCTCTCCACTAGTCTTGCTTGCTGTGGGGAAATACCCTGTCTGGAAGTTCCTCGTAGGGTAGACGCCCGCATTATTGATTATATTTACTAGGACTGCAGTCCCGTACTTAGGTAATGCCTCCGAAGTGACTGGACTCTTCTTGTGTTTGTCCATGGCCTCAATAACTGCTTCTCTGAAGAGCTCTGGCTTAGCTACTTTAGGCTTCTCGTGACCTAAAGCTGCTATAGCTTTTATCTTCTTAGACCCCCATACAGCACCGTGCCCTCCCCTCCCAGCAGCTCTAGACTTGTCATTCAGTAACGCAGCTATCTTAACCAAGTTTTCTCCGGCCGGACCTATAGCTAAAACCTTAATGTTCTTAGCCTCGTCACCGACCTCAGCCTTGAGCTCTTCTTTAATAAGGTCTGTCGTAGCGTGCACGTCCTTACCCCATAAGTGCCTCGCACACCTAATATCTACCTTCCCGTCATGCACCCACAGGTAGACAGGGTCTTCCGCCGCGTCCTCCAAGATTATGCCGTCAAATCCTGCGAACTTTAGTTCGGGACCGAACTTACCGCCACTCTGAGCGTCATGTATCGTGTTCGTTAACGGAGACTTAGTAACTGAACACCACCTGCCAGACGTGGGAACTCCTGAAACTCCAGTTAGGGGTCCCGTCATAACGTACGCTTTATTAGCGGGAGATAAGGGGTCTACCCTAGGATCGATCTCCTTGAGAGCTAAGTAAACGCCGAGCCCTCTACCACCTATCCACTTCTTAAGTACTTCGTCAGGAGGGAACTCATACCTAATACAACCTGACCTAAGATTGACTCTAGCTAGTCTGCCCATATAACCTCCTAGCATCAAGAACACCTGCATGAGATATACTGTTAAAAACTTAATAAATTTTTCACGGTCAGAAACTCCCGAAGAGAATATTAGTTGCTGGTTCTAAGAGTTAGTTCAAAACTTAGAATACAACAATTAATATTAACATTAAATTATAGAAGTCGGGAGTTGAACTCTGTATGGGGATATACACCCAGAAAGTTGGTGAGTGGATTCTTGAATACGTTGATAGTAGTCCGAAGGAAGTGATGGTTGAAGTAACTACTTCCTGTAATTACGACTGCATCCACTGCTTCAGAAAAAACATGCTGAACCAAGACCTTAATAAACTCATGAGTATCGACGTTTTTAAGGTCGTACTTAGGGAAGCCGAGGATGCGGGAGCAAATAAGATCTCTTTTTCTGGCTGGGGGGAACCACTCACCCACCCAGAAATACTGAGTTTTATTTCTGAGGCGAAGAAGAGGGGGTTTAAAGTGTTGCTTAACACGAACGGGTACCTGCTACCAGACTACGTTGATGAGTTATTCAGAGTAGGTGTTGACGAGCTGTACTTAAGCGTTGACGGAGTGAGTGAAGAAGTTTATAGTTTGATGAGGAGAGGTGGGGTTCTTTCAAGAGTCTCTGAAGGCCTTATGAGGCTGAAAGAGCTCAAACTATCAAGTAATTCTTCTAAACCCGAGGTCTACATCCAATTCACGTTAACTAAGCTCAATGTTAAAGACTTACTTGAGTTACCTGAGTACGTGAAGAGAGTTAGCGCACACCAAGCAGTAGTCTCAAACGTAATCCCATTAAGCAGAGAATTCGAGAAAAAACTCTCGTGTTATAGTGACACAGAGTGCATGACCATAATTAACGAGCTCAGAGACAAGCTAGCAAAGCGGATCTTCGCTACTGGAGGGAAGATCTCACTACCTAACTTCAGCCATACCTCAGAAAGGAGTTGCCCGTTCATATCGAGGAACGCCTGCTACATAAGATTCGACGGTTCTGTAGCCCCGTGCATACAGTACTCACACTCTTGGGTCTCTAACTTCGCTTCAGTAACTAGAGTGATTAAGGAAGTAGTCTTCGGCAACGTAACTAGAGAACACCTACGAGATATATGGAGAAAACCAGACTACGTTAAGTTCAGGATGAACACGTACTTCTTCAGAATGCCTTCATGCTTTGAGTGCAACCTACGAGAATACTGCTACATAACCCTAAGCAACGAATCCGACTGCTGGGGCAACACGCCGACATGTGCTTCGTGCCCGTACGCGCACGACGTCGTTAGATGCCCTCTATAACCCACACACCTAAGAACAAGCACTTAAAACTCGCGAGACTACTACACAACATCCATACTTACCACTACGAAAATCAGAAACAAATAAATTAGGGAAAATCCCTAAACATCACTTCAGGCCTAATTATTAGAATTCAGTCAAGCTAAGGTCTTCAATAATAACCAGTTTAGATTCTTAGTCCTCGAGCAGCGCTCTTTAATACGGGGTCAGCTATGACGTACTCACTATTTATTTTTTCAACGAATCCGTAGTTGACTAGCTCTCTCAGGTAGTGTGTTAGTTGTTTGTCGCTAATTGTCTTTTTGAGTTTGGCTGAGAGTCCTGCCTTAACTTCAGACCACGTGAGTGGAGTAGTTAGTAGTTTTAGTATGGTTAAGTATCTTGTTCTGGCTTGAGGTCTTATTGAGAGGAAATTCTCTAGTTCTTCCTGAACTAGCTTAGAACCCTCCTCGAGAGTCTTAGTGATTGCTTCTTCATGACCTACTCTTAAGGCTTGATAACCGTAGTACGTGAGCCACCCTATCACGCCGTCAAACACGCTCACGGCATCTTCTAGGAACACTTCATTAATTGTTACCCCAGCCTGTCTAAAGCCTTCCCTCAAAAACTCTATCGCCTCCTCCCTAGAAAGTCTCTTCATAACTATTGTCGTATACGGTCTCCCAGATAGAGGGGCTTTAACCTTCTTAACACCTAATAATCTGTCAAGCAAGCCTACTTCAGAGCCCGCTAGAACTAGCTTTACGTAGCTTAAGTAATCATACACGTGCGCGAGAAGCGAGTCGAAACGCGGGAAGATAAGAAAGTCTTGAGCTTCATCAAAAGCCAAGACTATGGGCTCCCCACACTCTTCCCCCCACTTATTCAACGCTTCAAGAACTTCTGTGAAGGTCCAGCTACCCCTAAAACTAAACTCGAGAGTAAGGCCTGAAATTGAGACTCCCTTAACTGACTTCAGGTACTTACTAACTGATTTTCTAGTCTCTAGAAGTTTAGATAACGAGCTTGCTAACATATCGTAAAAAGTGTCAACACTGAAATACTCGAATTTCCTAGCGTCAAGTATCACGTGAGGTAAGCCAGACATACTTAACCCAACCCTAATAAGAGATGACTTACCGGTTCTCCTGACACCTTTAATAACGATCATCCGAGTTGATTGATTATTTAGTTCTTTAATCAGAGTATTTAATTCTTCGTTAAAATTAAAGAAGTCTTCTCTGCGTTCTTTAACTCCTGGGTCAAAATACAACTTACACCCCCAGTTATTAACTTACACCCCGAGTTATTAAAGCTTCTCACTACAACCGTGTCTGTGAGTTTCTTAGAGAAATTTTTCCAAGTAATGCTAGACCTTCTTTAAGAGACTACTCACCACATTCGTGACTCAACAAGAAACTTTTTAATATTTCTGGTTATAAATGAATTTATTGAGGTTTGAGAGAGTGGTTATAGTTAATGAGTTTAGTATGGCTTTCTCTTTAGACGTTAGGGATGTTCTCCCGGTTTTGTCGGATCTTCAGCTCCACCTGAGTTTATGGCCTATTGTAGAGTCTCTGGTTGAGGTGTTGAGCGATAATGAAGTCGTAGCTAATCTGAAAATAGGTGATTCTCTAAGCAAAACTCACTTCAGAATAAGTGTCAGCAAAGAAGATGAAGTTAATATCGTGAAAATCGAAGGTCATGATGACTTAAGCCTAGAACTCAGGTTAAGTATTGTGGGTAGGGTGATGCTTGGTAGCCCCTTAACCCTAGTTAAGGGCAGAATCTCTGTGAAGTCAGCTAACGAGAAAAAACTGAAGCCGTATATCAAGGAATTTGTTGATGCCTACCAAAACAGGCTAATTGAAGTGCTACCAGCAGTAATTGAGGCCTGGAAGAAGAGACTAGCTGAGAAAGTAGAGGAGAAAGTAGAAGTAGCAACTCAATTGCCAGAGAAAACAGTGATTGAAGAACGAGTTACTCGAGAAGAACCACCTAAGCTCAAGTTAGAAGGCTTGAATATTACAGAGAATCCTGTAGCTCTCGAAGACGAAGTCTTACTAAGCAATATAATCCTCAAGTCTCAAATCCTAAAGACCGTCAGAGAAGAACTCAGCGGTCCTGAACTCCTGAGAAGACTGAGTGAAATATACTTAGAGACTAAACTGAGAACCCTCTACGTACTCGCAGTAGACTCGGAAAACAATAAAGTCAGGATATTAATTAGAGACGGTGTAATCACGGGCCTCAGGATCGAGCTGAGAGAAGGCGTAGTTGTGAATGGGGTAGAAGCACTCAAGAAACTTAAGGAGATGGATAAGAGAGTATTAAAGATCACTACTTACTCAATGCCTGAAGAATCAATGCTCTAAGTTCTCTTAAAGCAGTAGACCTCCTCAGACCTGCCTCTTATAATCGTTCCGGATTTCACATCTGTTCACGCTAGCTGATGTAGATGAAGATGCTTGTAAGTGTTTCTAGTGCTTTTATGTATGGGAGTCTAGGAGTGCCCTCTCGAACGCACTCAAGAGCAACCAAACCCGAAATCAACGCAGGAGAACAGAAGTGAGACAATGACATCAATGACAAACC
>JAWBSH010000008.1:39196-54421 GCA_038843015.1 Zestosphaera sp.
CGCTTGTAAGTGTTTCTAGTGCTTTTATGTATGGGAGTCTAGGAGTGCCCTCTCGAACGCACTCAAGAGCAACCAAACCCGAAATCAACGCAGGAGAACAGAAGTGAGACAATGACATCAATGACAAACCAACACAAGAGCTAACCCCCTTGACACGTTATCCCCAATACTCCTCACTTTCCTCTACGGTCAAGTTAGGCTTCTCTACCTCGCTGAAGTAGCTTGACGTGAGCTTCTCAGCTTCTTTAATGCTTACCTCAACAAACCTTACTTTATGTCCCGGCCTAGCTTGTGCTAAGACGTCTGTGTCTGGAGGCACTAAGTGGAGAGCTACCGCGTAACCTCCCGTAGTCTGTGCGTCAGACATCAAGATTATTGGTTTCCCGTCTGGGGGTGTCTGGACGTATCCTCTGTCTGTAGGTATTGAGGGTAGCCTGCCCAGTCTTGAAGCAGACGTGAGTGGAGGGCCGTCTAATCTGTAGCCCATGCGGTCACTCTCAAGCGTCACTACATACTCATGTTTGAAGAGCGTGTCTAGGTCTTGCAGCTGGTCCGCGTGAACCCCTTTAGTAGCTCTCAAGACTATGACCTCGTCTTTCTTAGGTATCCTCCTGCTAACGTCTACTGCTGGACTCAGACTATGTATTTTTGACCACAAACTCTCTACATCTACTTCTGAGACCGTCAGCACATCACCTACTCTTAGAGGTCTTCCCAAACACCCGAAACCTCCTCTCACGTACGTCGACTTACTCCCTAACACACTCTCACACTCTATGCCCCCGGCCACAGCCACATAATGCACGTTGCCTCTGTCTGAAGGACGTACGGTCAGTTCCTTACCAGACCTCAAGTAGATAGGCTTCCAGGAAGGAGCCTCATACCGGTCAACATAAACTTTGGGGAGACCTCCAGTCACGGCTATCACGAGGTCTTGGCTGGTTCTCAGAGTGATAGACCCAGTAAACTCTATTAAGGCTGCGTTAACTTCATTGCCTACGAGAGCGTTCGCGTAAGAAGCCGACAGAATATCGAGTGCTCCAGAGACCGGAACTCCAAGACTCCTGTATCCGCGCCTACCCAGGTCTTGAACCGTAGCTACACCAACCAAATACGTTACGTGTAGGTTAGCCACTATAATCACCTACGTACAGTCCCCTCAGCTTATTGAATTCTTCTAAGGTTATGGGTTTAAAGACTACTACATCGCCTGGAGCTATAGGTATCGGTGGACTCCTCCTATAGTTAAACATTGTGAGAGGTGTTCTGCCTATTAGTCTCCAACCCCCCGGGCTCTCAAGACCGTAAACTCCGGTCATCTTGCCTGCTATGCCTACAGACCCTGCGGGTATCTTAACTCTAGGCGTCTCTAGTCTGGGTGCCGCTATCTTCGGGTCTACCTCACCTAAGTAGAGGAAGCCTGGCGTGAATCCCAGCGTGTAACATACGTAGCTCCTTGACGTGTGTAGTTCAACGACTTCCTCTTCTCTTAAGCCGGCCCAAGAAGCAACCGAGTAGAGGTCTGGCCCTAGCTCGCCGCCGTAAGACACTGGTATAGTGAATTTCCTCGGTCTGTAAATCTCGCTTAACTCGACTTGCTGGCTCCAAACCCATAACTCGTTGACTTTCTTGATTAGGTCCTCACTAGAAGCTTTCCTCGGGTCATAAAATAACGCGATCGAGGTTACGCCCGTCACTAACTCGTTGATTATTCCTGAGAGTTCTTTCTTGAGCGCGTAGTACAGCTTGTGCATAGCGTTAACACATTCTAGAGTTATGTCTCTGCAGACGTCTACGTGGATCACGTAGCCGCCACTACTAACAATCTTAACCTCAGAACTCGTCATGACCTCTAAACAACCTCTGACATAGGCTTAATCTCAATACCGAATTCCTTAAGTTTGGTGTTGACTGACTTAGCGAACTCTACAGCTTTAGGGCTGTCACCGTGGATGCAGAGTGTGTGTGCTCTCACTTCTACTAAGCTACCGTCTACGGCTTGTAAGACTCCCTTATCAATTATGCTTAAGGCTCTCTCCACAGCTTTACTAACATCTGATATTAGAGCTCCCGGAGCTCCTCTGGGAGCTAGCCTGCCGTCAGGCATGTACCCCCTGTCTATGAAGGCTTCGTAAGCTACCTTCAGACCAAGCTCTTCAGCCACCCTCGCTGTCTGAGAGTTATAGGGAGCTACGATAATTAGTCTCTTATCGTATGAAGCCACCGCCTCAGCAATAGCTCTAGCGTAATCTTCCCTAACCCACGCCATATTATATAATGCTCCGTGAGCTTTAACGTGCTGTAGCTTAACGCCCTCAACACGCGTGAAGGCTTCTAGAGCACCGACCTGGTAAATCATGTAGGCCTTCAAGTCGCTTAAATCAATTATCATCTCCCTCCTACCGAAACCCATTAAGTCTGGGAAGCCCGGGTGCGCACCTACAGCAACATTAAGAGACTTAGCAGTCTTGATAGACCCCCAAATACTTGAGGGGTCTCCAGCGTGGAAGCCGCAAGCTATGTTAGCTGACGAAACATACTTGAATAGCTCGCTCTCATCTACTAACCTCCACCTACCAAAAGACTCGCCAGCATCAGTGTTTAGGTCTATCTTCTTAACCAATAAAGACACCCAAATAATAGAAATAAAAAACTAATAATAATTTTACTATTAAGACTGAACAAACTCTTACTTTGTGTAAAGTAGCTTCCCGTATTCTTCAAAGACTCTCTTTTCGTCTTCTGTAGCCTTAGTTAAGGCGCTGATTAGTACTGCTAGGACGGTGTTGACTGCTAATCCTATGAGTCCTGCTATGGCTGCGTGATACGTCACCGGCATCCTAAAGTATTTCCCTGTCTGGACAGTAAAGAGTGCGACAGTTATGGAGCCTGCAGCGAAGCCTACTAGAGCGCCGTACTTGTTGATGAGTTTCTTCTTAGGTATTATCATTTGTAAAGTGAGTGGGAGTAGTTGAAGGCCGCCGGCAACAGCTATAGACGTCACGTCAAATATTAATCCCGGCTTCAGTATGGCGAAGTACCAGCCTATGAGGAGCCACACGATCATTAGGATTCTGCTCACAGCGACGTACTCGCTCTCGGGTTTGCCCGGCCTCACATATCTCTGGTAGATGTCTCTCACTAAGATTAGGGAAGTAGAGCCTAGGAATGAGTCGAGAGTTGACATTGCTGCTGCAGCAGCTCCCGCGAGCAGGAAGCCCGCTACGACAGGGTGTAGGAACGTGTATATCATGACAGCCATCACGGCGTCAGCACTCCCGTATTTCGAGGTGAGTGCTTGTATGAAGCCCTTGTCTAAGACTCCGGGCATGCCTACGGCGTTCACGACTGCTGCGGCAAGACCTATTAGTGCTGTCGGTATGTAGTATGACGAGAGATAGAT
Organism: Zestosphaera sp.; assembly: GCA_038843015.1. Taxonomy (NCBI): domain Archaea; kingdom Thermoproteati; phylum Thermoproteota; class Thermoprotei; order Desulfurococcales; family Desulfurococcaceae; genus Zestosphaera; species Zestosphaera sp. The sequence goes on from JAWBSH010000008.1 coordinate 42,600, forward strand.
TGCTGTCCCTACCGCAGAGGTTTTCAGAGCTTTCTCGTCTTTAGCGACGTAATACTTTATCCAGAGGTGCGGTAAGAGCATTAATCCAGGAGCGTATATCATTATGGCTCCTAACATCATGAGGGGGTCCCAGTTCATAGTTAGGAGAGAAGGCTTGAGAGTCCTGACTTGATCCATCAACTCAGGCACTCCACCTGGAGCGAGTCTCTGCAGGATTAAGATTCCCGCTAGGAAGACACCCACGTACATCCATATACCTTGAAGCACGTCAGTCCAGTACGCTGCTCTAAGCCCTCCTAAGATCAAGTACAGCGTAGTTATCAGCATCAGTATTAGCGAGCCCCACATGTACGGTATGTTGCCTCCACTACCTATGTCCATGATCAGGCCCAGCCCAACCGCCTGAACCACTATATAGGCTATGACGAATAACGCCATGACTACCGCAACTAATACTCTCAGAGCCTCACTCTTGTAGAAGTCTGCGAGTGCGTCGGCAGGGGATATATGACCCCTAGCCTTACCTAACTTCATGAGTCTAGTTCCAGCTAAATACATGAAGACTGCCGCGCCCGTAGTCCAAGCTGAAGAAGCGACCCAGAAAGTTATCCCGGTAGTCGCGTACGTGGCGACGCTAGTTAAGAACGCGAACGCACTGTGGTACGTGGCAGCAGTAGCGAGGAAAGTCACGAGAATGCCTGCACGCCTACTCAGCACGTAGAAGTCTTCAAGAGACCTCTTCAGTATCCTGCCAGATAAGAACCCGATGAGCAAGACAAGGACACAGTACGTGAAGATTATCGATAAGGTGATCTGCCACGTCTCCACCCTAACCACCCCTCTTTAAGTCGTGGACTGCGTAACCAACGAACATCAAGATAGCAATAATCCACCATATCAGAGAGTAGGTGTAGGTAATGCTAAACCCTGCTAGAGGTGTCGGGTCAGCACTGTTGACCAAGAATACCCCGAAAGCTAAAGCCCACACGACCAGTACTAGAATGACGAAGAAGGCCTCGCTAGATTTAGGCTTGGTCGATGAAGACGTAAGAGACTCACCGTATATTAATTTATTATGAAGAGTTTAAAAATATTACATATTACGCAATCTCTTTCCTAAACTGTTTCTCGGTAGATGGCTGTTCATAGGCTTTCATACTCAGAGCTACTCATGTGAGTATTCAGCGGGGTGTAGGCCTCAGTGAGACACGGGTCAGAAGCGCAACTCACCCTAGAAAACCTATGGAACCTCTGGCGGGAAGCTGTCACTATACTTCATATTCTATCTCGTTTGCTCCGTAGCGAAGATTAAAACTTTACTTAGTAAGATTATGTGGTGAGGTATTGCGGGTAGAGTTGGGTTAATCACTATAGGTCAATCTCCTAGACTTGATGTAGTCCCTGAGATCAAGGAAGTGTTAGGTGACTCAAGTGTTGAGATACTTGAGTGTGGCGCGCTAGACAGACTTAGTAGGGAGGAGATTGCTGAGTTAGTTCCTAGGGAGGGTGAGTATGCTCTAGTAACTAAGCTTAGAGACGGTTCTGAGGTCAGGGTATCGCGTGAGAGAATACTCCCTCTAGTGCAGAAGTGCGTTGACGTTCTTGAGTCCCTGGTCGATATGCTGGGGTTGCTCTGTACTGGCGAATTCAGAGAACTTAAGTCTAGAAAACTACTAGTGATGCCTTCTGACCTCCTCCTTAAAGTTGTTGAGTCTCTTAAAGTTAGTAGGTTAGGCGTTATAGTGCCTGACCCTACTCAGGCAGGTCCGGCTAGGAAGAAGTGGAGTACCGTGGCGCCAGACATTAAGATTTTTAGTGTGTCGCCTTACACGGGAACCCTAGAAGAGTTAAGGAAGACTTCCAGAGAGTTAGTTGATCGCGACTTGATAGTGTTAGACTGTATAGGCTTCGGCACGGAAGCGAAGAAAGTAGTAGCTACGACTTCGGGAAAGCCTGTGTTAGTCCCGAGAACTCTACTAGCTCATGTCCTGAAAGAACTCTCGGGGGTGTGAAAAACGAGTCAAGATGTCTTGAGTGCTATCGTGAGGGATGTGATTAAGGGTAGGAGGAGTGTCAGGAGCTTTAGAGACGAGCACATACCTGAAGAACACTTAAGGTTTGTTCTTGAGGCGGGTGTGTGGGCTCCTAGCGGCGGTAACGCCCAGCCATGGGAGTTTGTGGTAGTTAGAGAGAAATCCACTATAGAGAAAATAAAACTATTCTCTCCAGGACTTTTCGGGAATCCTGACGTGATAGTAGTTCTCTGCGTTAATAAGAGGCGCGTCAGGGGAGGCAAGCATGAAGAACTGATTGCTTTAATGGATGTCGCTATGGCAGCTCAGAACATGATGTTAGCTGCTTACTCATTAGGCGTTGGTTCATGTCCTATAGCCTCGTTTAATAAGAGCGCTATTAAAGAGTTGCTTGAGATCCCTGAACACGTAGACCCAGTATTGATGCTGAGTCTCGGCTACCCAGACGAGTGGCCTAAACCCCCTAAGAAGAGACCTCTTGAAGAGGTGACACACTACGAGAAGTACTGACGAGATCGTTAAAGACGAACACTTCAAGCTATTAGCTTTCCTCATAACTAGCGCTAGAGGCTGCGTAGACGAGCCACGCTTATACGGGCCTCTCAGATTAATAGACGCCGCGTCAAAACTCATAAACATAATGAGACTAGAAGGCAAGACAACTAAAGAACTCGATAAAATCCAGGAAATAATTGAAGAAAAGAAAGACTTAGTAATGCATGATGAGGAAGCATTTATTAAGTTCTTAGACGAGCTAGTTACTGAATTAGTCAAGATAGTTAAAGGAAAGTAAACAACAATGAAACTCTCAACACAGGTTACGAACCTCAACAACCACACTTCCAATTTCTTGGAAGCTTCTCTGTAGATAAACATAACTCTTTATTACGCTCAAGCCTCCCACAAAACCTCCAGACAATGCATGTTTCGTATAGTGCATCATCACCACCCTAAAGAGGCGTCTTTTCAGTCGTAAGCTACACTATTAAGGTTCTAGCAAGTTTAACCTCCCCATCTCAAGTAGTACCCTTTTCCCTAATTTCGCGTTTCTCGTCGGGAGTCCCGACTTCCTCGTAGATATAGTACTCGTTGCTGTCTTTTTGAATTATCCTCATGAGCTGTAACTTATTACTCCCTAACGGGTGTCTGTATGCCCTGACTTCTTCTTTACTCACGTCTACTACGTATAGCCAGTATTCTTGGTTATCGCGTTCTAGCTTCTCGCCGAAGTCTTTCTCGCCTTTCGTAATCACGATCAAGTTTAGGTCTTTCAACGTCTTTAGTTCGACGAACCTGGTAAGCCCGGTTTTGCAGTCTTTTATGAGTAAGTCAAACTTATGTAGCTCCCTAACATCAGTAACTACGTGAGACTCACCTAAAGCTTTCTTCAGTAATTCGATACCTAGGTTTTCGAGTTCTAGCTTGCTCTCCTCATATTCACCCACAACGTTCTCTAGAAAGTCTAGTGAGTACTTCTCGCCTTCTTTCTTTATGAGTAAGAAAGGCTTAACTTCTATGAATGAGTCTGTAAGAGGTTTCCCGACCTCAAAGCTACTTAATCTTAGTGAGTCGTCATTCCTGAATTTCTTCTCTGCAGTGTATCTCAGATAGTGGTCGTATTTATTAATGAGTTTTTGAATTATCTCCGAGCTCACGTAATGTTTAATCTTTTGCAGTTCAGGACCTCCTACTGCTTTGTTGATGTCTAAGCTGACCACACTACAAGGTAGGCTGGAAAGAGTTTTTAATTCCCTAACTAATTCACTTAAGCTAAGCACGCGCCCCCCGCTATAGCCAATTAACCAGCACACTCTCTCAGAATTTCTCAGCTTAGCACAAGCTCTGTAGATTGTGAGCTCCCCATCATAAGACTTACACCCAACAACGAGTCCTGGCTTTAAATTAGTCCTAGATGCCTCGTTATAGAGACTGGAAATCAACGCTTCCTCAGAAGTAGTTGGGAAGACCTTACCGCGCAGATTTAGAACCTCGAAGATTTCATTAAGGAACGACTTAACTTCCTCTCTGCTAGTAAAGCCTATGACGTTACGCAGAATCTCCTCTACCTGAATTCTCCGAGACTGACGATCAACGTGGAAAGTCTTCCTAATCTCGTTCTTTAAGTTCTCAAGAGCACTAATATAACTCCCAACTAACTCGCTAAGACCTGTCCGGCCCTTAGTCTTGTAAGTTCTCCAAATCTCAAGAGATGTTAACTTCTCTGAAGTGCTACCCAACAATGACATTAATTCTCCTTCAGCACTAGGCTCCAACTTCCAAGAAACCTCACTACCACCACAACTCAGGATAGCTTCCCCTGGTGTCAGGCTAGGTGACAGACGTGCTTTAACGAGATTCAAGAGCTTAGTGTAGACAATGTTGAAGACCGCCTGCTCAAAGCCTACAGCCGTGATCAAGGAATATACGTGAACGTCCCTGCTCTGACCAAGTCTCCACACCCTCCCGGCTCTCTGCTCAAGTCTAACTAGAGACCACGGGAGTTCATAATGTATAACAACGTTAGCTTGCTGTAGATTCAGACCTTCTGAAGCAACGTCTGTCGAGACTAAGACTCTAGGACCCGGCTCCGAAAGCCACGCTTTAATCTCTTCTAAGAGTCCCTGATTTCTAGTCAGCATATCTCCCGTGATTAGCTCCACGCTACACCCAACGCGACTATTCTTGAAGACCTCGCGAACTCTCTCATATACGTACCTAGCAGTATCTGCGTACTCGCTAAACACTACTACCTTATCACCAACTCTTAAGTGTCTGTTAATCAGTGATATCAAGGCGTTTAACTTCGAATCACCGCGCTTTATGATCTCCCTAGCAAGATTTCTGAGTTCGTCAATCTCGTCCTTATAAGACTTAAAGATGTCAACGAATTTTAATGATGCGTCGACTAACTTGTCAGGATCTGCATCAACGTCGTCTTCCGTCAGGTACGCTTCTAAATCTTCCTCAAAGTCTCTTAGTGTCTGGAGCGGCCTACTCACACTCTCAAGAACTCTCTCAAATGTCTTGAGCCCGGCTTCAGGGCTTGACAAGCCTCTCTTATCTATTATCGCGGCAACAAGCTCTAAGCCTTTAACCTTGCCATACTTCAAGAGCAATTCTTTAGTTAATTCATCTAGTTTCTCAATATATTTTTTCTCCATCTCCGTAGGCTCGATAATGCATGCTTTGTAGGCCGCGTCAACGAATACCTTCTCTTTCTCGTATAAATTATTGACTTCTGACTTACTCCTTCTAAAGACTATAGCGTCTCTAACTTCCATGTAGAACTTACTGTGGTCGAGGTCTTTCCAGGCGCTCGCGTCCAGACCCGGGTCTACTAACGCTATCCTCTTGAGGTAGTCTTCTGGGTCTCCCTTATGCGGGGTAGCAGTCAGTAAGAGTAGCGACGCTCTAGAATTCTTATTCACTAACTCTTTAACGAAATTATATCTTTCAGTACCTAGTCCTATCTTATGTGCTTCATCAATTATTATTAAATCCCAACTACTTCTGAGTATCTTCGTCTTAAGCGGTTCTTTCTTGGCTGTGTCTATCTTTATTAAAAACACACCTCCCTCTTCAGAATCTAAGTAATCACTAGATAGCGGGTTTAAGCCGGCTCTCACGAGTTCTGCTTCCCACTGAGTTCTGAGGCTCCTAGGTGTTAAAACTAGCACCTTACGAAACAGCTTCTTCCTGAAGCCCCAATCAATGAGTAGTATAGCTTCAACAGTCTTACCCAGCCCGATCTCATCAGCTATGAGAGCTCTGATAGGCTCTCTAAGAACTAGTCTGTATAAAAGCTCTGCTTGATGTAGGTACCCCCTAAACTCTCTCCTACCCATTAAGTAGGGTCTGAAGAGCGGGTGCTCCTGAAAGAGCTCACTCATGAAAAGCTTAATTACTTCTTTACCTGACATGATAGAGAGTCCTCAGAGAGCTTGATACTCTAAAAAGAGCTCTCAACCCGCCTCTCCTGAACCTCTCGAGAGACTCGGAGTACCAGAAGTGAAGCGAGAACGAGTCAAGAGCAGTGACCAGCTCCTTCAGATGCTCTATAGCTAGGGTGTTCCGCCTGCGCATGCCCGTAACTGCGACACAGTAAGTAACTAGCCTCTTGTGAGTGTCTTCATCAAGTATCCAGAGCCCCCTCTTAGTAGTTCTGAAGGTCTCTCCCTCAGTCCTCCTCGCAATATCTATTAAGTCATCCCTAACACACCGCAGTCTCCCGATCTCGACAGACCCCATAGGAGAGCCTCTCTTGAAGTAAGCTCTATCACCGATCCAAACAACAAAACTAGTGAATCCAGACTCTCTATCCACAGGTCTCACCCCCTACAGCAATACGCTAAGCTAGCTTTACAGCCAGATATTCTCTTATTAAGATTCTCAAGCTCTTCAACGTCCTCTACCACACCGCCTCCCTCAAAATACACAACTAGAGACTCGCACATAATGCCTGCCACAACACCGAAAACCTGCTTTAGAGACCTAGACACTGCCTCCAAGTCTTCAAGCTTTATATCCTCAGCAACTACTTCAAGCTTGGAACGCTTATCAGACTCGCCGTAAGGCAATACCTTAATCGAGGATTTCCTAACTCTCTTAACACCCCTAACAGCTTTCTTCAAAGACCTGAGAGCCTCTATCAAAACGTCAACAGGTATTGAACCACTAAACACAATACTATCACACACGGTGTCAACTGCCGGAGTTTTATCAGAACACATGGCTTTCTCAACAACTCTAACTTTCAGAACATTCCTCCTCGGCTGAACACCCTCAGACAGCCCCTCAATAAAGTAAGTGTATTCCCCAGGCGCTGAAGGAGTCCTCAAAACCCATAAAGCCTCAAAGTCTGGCACACCGCTCGCAGGCTCTACAGTACCCTCACTCACGCGTAGTCTGACCTCACTACTAAACCTACCAATCCTTTTGACCAGAACATTGACATCTACTTGGTTCGGGAATTCTCCACTCAAATCAACTAATACTTCCTTCCTCATAAGTTCTAGCTCGAACGTATCGCAAACACGCTCACTCCTGAGAACAACCTTGGAATCTTTAAAGATGTAGGCGTAGTCGTGAGGGCGACGCGTCTTGAGCTCATACAGGGGTATCTCGCCATCTTCGTGTATGACTGTATAGTACCTCCTGTTCACACACCCCTCACTCGGGATCTCCTCAACTCTCTCCAGAATCTTCAGTAACGCATCAACAGCTTTGGGCCAAGGAATAATCACGTCGCTATCTAAAACTTCAGAGATTTTCTCAAGACCCTCAATCTCCTTAAAGAAGACTTTCTCGTCTCTCAACAAACCTATTTTGAGATTTCTTATACCAGTCATTACTAGATCGCTTACAAACCTGCTCGGCACCATAGGCTTAGCGGGGTTCTCATAAAATATCTTCTTAACGTCACCAACTCTCAACTCATCACTCCATTCTTTAGAGCCTTTAATTAAGTATGGGAGGATGTCAAAATCACTAGTTTCTTCGAAAGTCTTGCCGTTATTATTGAGTGAGACCTCAGCAATCTCTAATAGAGTTTTGCCAGACTTCTCAAGAGGCACGCAACGAGCTACGTCAACCCCCTCAGCATGGTCTGGAAACACTAAATACTTGAAGTAGTTGAATAAGTGTAGCATGAAACTCTTTTTAATCTTGTTATACATCTCGCTAAGCTCTTCTTTAAGAATCTTAGCGACGGTCTTCTCAGCATATTGTCTCTCTATAGTCTTCCTTAAGTTGTCGCAGGCTATCAACCTCTTAACTTCTTTCTTAACCCTACCCCACATGTCGTTGTCGTCTGAGAGCATGACTGTCACTGTGTTCTTGTTCCTTCTAGGCACTACGGAATTGCCTGAAGCTCTATAATAAATTAACTTGTAGATATCTCCTTCAACGATCTCCCTACATCTGAAGCCACTCACAGGCTCTAACACAGTCACTAACACGTACTTCTGGTCATCAAAATCTATGACTTCAGGTCTTAAGAGAATGTATGGAACACTACTCAAGAACCTGGCTTCTGCCGGGCCGCCCTTACTCACGTCGTATGGCTTAACGTACAGCTCTCTAACCTCGTTCATGATATGACTCAAAGCCTTAGAATCCTCAACTTTACTAGCTTCGTTCTCGATCAGCTCGTTAATGTCTAGGAAAGTAGTCACCCAGTACCTGCCTTCTTTAACGTAGAGGTGAGGCACCCTATAATCTACTCCACCACTACTAATCTCGTCAAGCAACTCACTAACTCTCTTAGGAGACACCTCGTACGCTTCATATCTGAGCGGGTCGTACGTCGCTGTTATGACTTCCCGCTTAGTCGGGAAAACATTCATCGGCTCTAAGTGTGGCTTGTAGACGTAAGTCCTCAAAAACACGTAGAGCGCTAGCCTATAAGCTAAATCCCTATAAACCTCTGGACTAACTTCAGGAGGTACTGGCAACTCCTTAATCGTCTTGTTAATAATCTTGTCGATGACGTTATCGAAACTCCTGTAGTCTTCCGTGATTATTAAAGACCTTACCTCGTGGTCTCTCAAGTCTATGTCTGAGGGGGTTATCAGTAACGCATTACTCTTAGATTTCCAGAGCCTCCTAACCACTACCCTAGCTATCCTGAGAGCGTCTCTAGTCTTCTGAAGATTCTTATTCCTCTCAACAACATCCCTTAATGTTTTGATGAAGTGTGGGTGGAACGGGTAGGAATCCCTAACCTCATCAACTAAGTCTTCAAACTCCTCACTATAGCTTACTCTGAGGTTAGAAAACCTTGAAGCAGCTAACTCAGCACCACTACTCTTTACTTCCTCAAAAATTCTCTTCTTCAGTATGTTCGTGAAGTCTTCTGACGTAGTGACTGGCTTGCCAGCCCTCTCAGCAGCCCTGAATATCTCTTTACCAACCTTCTCAACAAACTCTTCGTAGCCGGGCTCTGGCTCAAGCCCCTTATCAGTTGATTCTGCAGGTATGCTGACCACTACCACGGTCTTAGAGTTCTTAGAATACTCTGAGAGTATCCTCATAAACAAGACTACCTGATCAACATACTTAGTTAGTAGCTCCCTTTCTTCAGGTCTGGGAGCTCTAGCTAACCTCCTGTAGTATATGCCGAGCTCGTCAACAAGTATCAAGACCTTCTTATCTCTCAAGATCTGTGAAACCCCGTACATCTCCGGCGCCACAAGCTTCTCATCAAGCTCCTTAACAGAGTCGTAAGTCCCTAGCTGATGCGCTATATACCCCCACAAAGTCTTGATTGTTCGGCCACCAACCGTCAGAGGCTCTATAGGTGAGGGGGAGAAAGCCTTATGCGTGCCGTCCACCACAACCAAACTCACGTCCCTAACTACCTCATCACTAGCTCCAGGCACTACACTCTTAAGTAGTTCAGGATTCTTGAATAAATGATATATGAATATCAGAGTATGTGTCTTGCCACCGCCGAAAGCTGAGGGCAAAGCTATAGTTCCTCCCCTGCCAGCACTCACTCTACTAATCAAGTCACTCACTAAATCCCTCATGAACTTCGTTACGTAAGTCCTCTCTATAAACTCACGTGAATCAACGTATATTCGGTGACCCTCACCAGCAACAACTCTGTGGAGAGAGGGCGCTACTTCTTGATCTAAACTCTTATCGAGGAGGTCTTCCCTCACCCTAACATGTCCCCACAAACTCAAGCAAGAATCACCTCAAAGTAAGTTCCCCTAAATGCGATAAAATCCTGCTACACGCTCTCCTCTCAGGGTCGCCTGAAGGCAGTACACGCGCGAAGACTCTAGCGATATTCAGTGCTTCATCAACACCTACAGTCTTCCCCTTAAGCCCCTCAATAAAGTTCTTGAACTCATCCCTACCCAGTTCTAGAGCTTTATACTCTATATAGTGCAACACATCAATAGGAGTCTTGAAGACCGGGTTCCTCAAGCTTATGTTCTTTTCTAAGAGCAACTCCTCAAAAGACTTCCTTAAAGAAGCCTCATCAACCCCCACACTAGCCTTAGGCTCTAGAAGCTCTAACTCATCACCATACCTCCCGAGAATATTGAGAGAGATGATCTTGCTCACGTCAAGACCCCCAACAGCCCCGAGAACTGACGCGAAATCCCTGTCAATCACTGCCCTCCTAAACCTACTGTAATTCCCAGGCCTGCTCACAAGCTTAACAACAATATATGAGGAAGACTCAGGACTAAAGCTCGTGCTAACACCAACAAAAACTCCAGCACCTCTAACCATAGCTTGAATAGCCGCAGGGAATATATGATTCTTAACTAACTCACTAACACTCTTATCTGGAATCAACCTAGAATACCTAGTGTAAACACTCAATACAGTACTCAAAGACTCTAAGAATAAGTTGAAGTCAGGCTTAACCCCCCTCTCTAAAACCCTCTTAACAGTCTCAGTAGCTTCATTAAGAGCCATCAAATGAGCCCTCTGCAACAACTCCTCACCACCAAGCCCCTCACGCCACACAACAACAATCGAAGAATCAAGAACTACCTTACCCCTAGCAGTAACTCTCTCCTCACTCTCAGTAGTGACAGGGAAAGCTCTAGAAACCCTCAAACCAGCCCCACGCCACCCAGCCTCAAGCAAAGCCTCCCAAGCCTCAGGACTCGTATGAGCGTAATAAGTAACTAAAACACCCCCACCTCTGAGCAACCCCCGCAACCTCTTGAAAGAATCTACTAAACCCTTCTTAAAAAACTCCACACTACTACCTAAACCAAAATGCCTAGCTCTACCCTCACTAGCCGAAACCTCCCGAGAAGCAAAAACCTCCCACTGAGTCCTAACCTCACTAAACTTAGAACAACCATTATCCAAACACTCAAAAAAAGCTTCAGCAAAGAACCTCGGAGTAAGCACAAAACCATCACTATCACTCAGAGCCCTCTTAAGCCACACATAATAAAAATCACTAAGCTCAGAATACGCTACATCATCCAGATACGGCGGATCAGTAACAATCAAATCAAACTTCTCATTAGCATCAAGCTTTCCGAGAACCTTGGCATCATCCAGTACAACCTCAACACGACTAGAACTACCTGAGACAGCGTTAATAAGATATTGAAGACCCTCAATGACGCTATTGAGGGAGCGTATATAGGAACCGACTATATTAGCGTTAGGAAGTTCTTCTATCCAGTTCCAGGTCATAGCTATGCCTCTGAAAGCTAGTGCGTGAGCGATGAATTTCGCAGTAGGCTCTATACTGGTCACTAGACAATTATGTCTCACGTGGTTGACGAGCGCTATTGCTAGGTATGTTGTTATTGCTTCTGCGTATTTGTGTGCTTTCTGCTTGTCCCAGCCCTGCTCCAGCTTCTCCTCCTCCACCCTCCTACTAGCTTCACGTATCAGCTTGACGAGCTTGACTAGGGTTAGGAGCTGGCGCGGGTTGAAGAATTGATACCATGATATAGCTCCTAGAACGGGAGTGATTCGTCTGTTTTCATACTCCGGTATCGGCTCTGTTGGTATGTCTGGGTCTCCCCACATCTGCTTAAGCTTCTCTAGTGCTTTCCAGAGTTTTTCGTTGTCTTGTTGTGTTGCTGGTTCGAATTCTAGGTTTTTGTTTGTTGTTTTTGCTTTGACTAGGATTTTAGGTCTTGCTGTTGCTTGTTTTAGTTCTTCTAGTCTTATCTCGCCTGTTAGGTATTTTTCTAGTTTTTCGTTCCATTCTTTTAGTGCTTTCTTGACTCTCCATTCGTCTCCCTTGCCTGGTTGTGTGTTGTTGCAGTGTAGGCATTTTGCTATGTTTCCTCTAGC
>JAWBSH010000008.1:54519-75342 GCA_038843015.1 Zestosphaera sp.
GAGGGGCTTCCTAGTCCACCAGAAAACCATCTCCCAAAACTCAGGCCTCCCACCACCTTTCTTCTCCTTCAGAGAAGCCTCGTCAACCTCACTCACAGGAAACTCAAGACTCTCAAGGAAAGAACTCAATCAAGACCCCAACTTAATAGTTCCGCAAACAAAATATAAGGATTTACTACAGAAAGCAAACTACTCTTAACTCACAGTGCATGTTTATCTTTATATAGTTTTAGTCACAACATAATTATGTGGGTTTAATACGTGACAAAAGTTGTCTTAATAAAGAACGGGTGTTTTAAATGGAGAAATTATGGTTTGACTCACTGCCGATGGAGTTCTTTTATGGGGGTGTAGTCGGGGTCACTCTGGCGCCGTACGTGGGGTTGGTGAGACTTAAGTTCCTAGAAGAGATTCCGGTAAGATTCAAGCATTATGAGTCGCGCTTGAAGACTGTGAAGAATTTGGGTGATGAGGTAGTTCTCTACGTCCTACACTACGGAAAATACGTTAAGTTAGGTTCCTCAAAAGCTTCTCAAGCCTTTAGCAGGATGTATTCGCAGGCACCTATTGCTGGGATGGTAGTGTCAAAGCTAGTGGTCACGGGCGATAACGTAGATCTTGAGTCAAGTCTCGAGAGGCCTCTAGCCAATAAACTGAGTTCCTCGTTAAGAAGATTTGAAATCACTACGCGGAAGAAGGAGGTTGAAACTTTAGTCAACTACTTAATTAGTGGAAGAACAGATCAGGAGAGGGTCCTTAACGACTTAAGGAGTGTCTCAGAAGCTTCTTGGAGGTTACTGTGGGGTGTGAGAGGCTCTTACGCCCTCACGACACCACCTTCTGAGTACTGGTTTACAACACTAATTGATGATGAAAGTCTTGAAATACTACGTGCAAGTAAGTCTTTAAGAGGTCTCCCAGAACTGAGGAAGACGAAATGTGATAGGAGGTTCTGTAGAGGCACATTAACAATACTTCACAACGCTATTTGCGTGTTATGTGTTGAGTCAAAGAATTATGTTGAGTACTGCGATAAGGTATCTTATAATCTGCTTATTGAGGTGGAGTAGAATGAATACCTCTAAATACTATCTCTTAGCTTACGATGTTGCTCTAGAGAACCTCAGCACCCTATACGTGTATAAGGTGCCAGAAGAGCAGGTGGGTTTAGCTAGATACCTACTCAACCAGGAGCGAGTACCACACACTATAAGTAAAGAGCCTGGAACGACAGGTTTAAAAATCTGCACTACTGACAGAAGTAGCCTGCTTGAGAGTAAGTTGGGCTACGAATATCATGCTGAAGAGGCTAAGCCTTCAGAGAAGACACTAAATAGGCTAATCTCGTCAGCCGTGAGACTCAGATTCCTAGAGGAAGGGTGGGTTAGTTCCGTAAGTAAGATATACAAACCTGACCCCAGTAAAGCTAAGCCCTTAATAAACAATCTTGCTTTAAGATATGAGCACTCTGTTCGCCTCACAGTAGATGACTTGAGCTCTGGTAGGAAGGCACTATTCATAGACCCAACATCAAAAATAGAGTTCACCAAAACACTTGACTACATAAGTAAAGTATACCCAGAACAGGCGAAAGAAATATCTTTTATTAAGATAAAGGGGACTCCTACATCTTTCTATATAGTCCATAACGAGGAAGCTAGAGAAAGCTATAAGGAAGTATATAGTAAGGTTGCTGAAGCGATCAGTGTCTATCAAGGATTAAAAGTTAGCTTCCCTAAAAACACTCGAGAAGTAGTTACAGCCACCCCCAAAAGCCTCAGGTTAAACAACATACTGCGCAGTAAGATACCTAACCTACCTTTAAGTGAGAAACGTGTGGTGCTACCGCTACCTGCTGAAGTCCTAGTCCCCGTTGGTACACTAGAGAACGTTTCCCTCTTCGGAAGCACTCCCTCGCTAGTTATTCCTCCAGAAGAAAGAGTTGAGAAGGTTAAGAATATAGCGAGTGAGCTAGACCTGGAGAGATTAGACTTCAGCGGCATAAGGGTTAAAATAGGTCGTGAAAAGCTACTCTCAATAACTTCTAGGGACTTTATAGAAATTTCATACAGTAATGAAGAACTGAAAAAGCTTTGGGACTGGGAACCTACCTTTAAGAACGACCCCAGCAGGCGTAGGCTACTCCTCATAGTTAAACTCAAGGCTGACATAAAGACCTATAGTGATAAGTGTCTCCAGGCTACGCAAAAGATATATGAAGGGCTTAAGAACCGATTCCCCGAAGTATTTAACGTGCAATATACTGACGTCTTAGTTAGCTTAGAAGACCTAGACGCAATAGTCTCAACATATTCTGGAGGTTACGACGAGAAGTACGTGGTCTTACTCTACGATAGAGACCTAGATAAACACGGCAATCTAGTAGGGCGGTTTGAGTTAGGCTTCGCTCAGAGAGGCTTCTACCCACACGTAATAGATTTAAGTACTGAGGATGGTTACGACAGCAAAATAAAGTTTAAGCTGATGAATATAATAAGAGATTTTGCTGTTCGAGTCAATGCAGTTCCTTCAGCTCCCAGCCCACCACCTCAGTTAAGAGGTATTAGCGTAGTCGGTATAGACTCAACTATAGTGCCTTTAAAGAGAAGTCACGTGTATGTTGGTGTAGCTATCACGCTCATAAAACCTGACGGCAGTATAGACTATGACGTGAAGATCTCGCGTCTAGCCGAGAGCGACGTAGACGTACTGACTTCAGTTATCCGAGATGAATTACGTCAGAATCCTAGGTTGTTAGTCATAGTGAATAAGTCTAGCTTAGACTCGTTTCTAGAGAACTTAGGGTCTGAGACACTTAAAGACTGTATCTTAGTCAGTGTTACCAAGACTCACTCATATTCCAGATTACTAGCCAAATATAACGACAAGTTCGTCAATCTCTCCAAGACTAACTTGTTTGTGAGACTGGCTCCGTCGTATAACGGTGGAGTCCAGATATCCAGGTATTTAGCTAATACTACGACGTACTCCAGAGGGAGCTATGAGGCGGGCACTATAAGACCAGTACTATTTAACATAGCAGGCAGCATCGACCACGATATAATTCTTCAATACCTCCAAAAACTAACTTATTACGCACCAATATCTAAGTCGTGGCTTCCTTCAATACCCTGGCCCCTACACAAGTCTGACAAGATATGCAAGAAAATCAACAGGATCCTGAAAGCCGCTGGAGAGAGCTCCATACTAGTCGACATCCCTCAAGATGTATGGCGAAAACTATGAGTTATTCAATCTACACGTGAGTTTAAAGCTGTAGAACAAGTTTAGTGGTTCTGACCGCACTACCTCGCGGACCTCAAATGCTGGTGAGGTGCTTAAAAATTAAATACTGCTTGAGGCATATTCTATGTAAGGGAATTAATTCATGTTAAGTCGATGTATTGTCGAGAATGTTCACCCGTATCACGTAACGTATTTGTCTAACCTATACGGAATTTTGATTTCAAAGAGTCTTAAAGCTAAGAGTCTTCTTGATAAAGAGGGAGTAAATTATCAAGACCCTACTATTGAGTTAATTCATGATGACGAGAAAGACATGTACGAAGACAGTAAAGTCGTAAAAGACCTTTACGTGAGTAGAGTAGAGCGTTCCTACAAGTCTGCATGCGTTGACTTAAAGAAAAGCTGCAATCTAGAAGATTACGTAAGACTATATCTATTCAATGATGGCTCGCTCGGTCCTAACTACTTGTTTAGATTCATTATACACTCTTGGCAAAAACACGGTGGATTCGCTTTATTCGTGTTTAGGCCCGTCGTAGACTTATTAAGGAGTGCTACTGACTATTATTTTATGCTAGGGTCGGCTTTTAGCAAATACAGGGAGATATACGGAGACCTGAGCAGTTTCGTACAGAGTTTACTAGAGTCACAAGTGTACTTGTTGAACTATGAAAACGCTATTCTCGGCAAACGTAGAGAGGCTAAAGAATCTTTGGCTCTAGCTGAAGTCTTGAAGTGGTTTTTATCGAGTGAGCTTGGAATACTTCACACTATACCATTAAGTCAAGTAAGGGCTCTTTTCATATTTGCAGGCACAGAACCAGATCATGGATTGAGTTGGCTTGAAGATTTTGAGCTTACGGTTAGTGAAACGTCTTCTCGATCTCCTGTGGACGAGATGAGAACCTCTTTAAAGAAGATAGTAAGTCACTATGGTCTGCCTATTAAGCTTCGCGACTTGAAAGAGAGAGAAACTTGTGAGTCGCTCCTTAAAGATTTCTTAAAAGAAGAGAAGATATGTACGCTTCTTAAAGACCTTCAGATAGAGTCTTGGTTGATAGGCTTAAGAAAAACCCTTCATTCAAACAGGGTAAAACACGTAGTCTACATTATAAATTTAATACTCGCTACTTTTAATGGTGGATATGTATGCCCATTGCCTTAAGAAAGAAGAGAAATATATTATATGTAGAGAACGGAAATATTTTCGAGAGTGATGCTGACGTGTTAGTAAATTCTGTAAATACTAAGGGTGTTATGGGAGCAGGTATTGCTAGAGAGTTCGCTAAGCTCTTTCCAGAAATGTATGAAGATTACAGAAAGGCCTGCAGGAGCGGGAGGATTAGAATTGAGGGTAAGTTTCTTATCACGATCACTAAGAAGTCAAAGGAGCTTAACGTAATCGAGCTTACTTGCTGGGAACCTCACGTATGGAAAGGCATGTTTAGAGGGCGGGAAGTGTTAATACTAAACTTCCCCTCAAAAATATACTGGGACTTGCCTAGTCATCCTAAAATTATCGAAGCAGGTCTTAAGTGGATCTGCAACAATATAGAGTATTTATCAAGTATTCTCGGTAGGAGAATAACCAAGATAGCGTTACCACAGGTTGGCACCGGTCTCGGAGGACTAAAGTGGAGGACAGTAAAAGATCTCATAGAAAAACACTTAAGTAGCTGTGAGGATGTTACCGTAGAGGTCTACCTAAACTATTCAAAGAGAAAATCAAGCAAAACGAAATAGAGCTTTTACACTCCTGAGAAAGTAGTCCTTAGCAAGACAGATTTCTCAGATCCCTCTGCTCGCGCCAGATTTTCACGCTATATTTATGTATGGGAAACCCCCAAAATATAAATCTCATCATTTCATTAACTCAACTCTACAAATTTAGTTGTTTCGTCACCCCTATACATCCATATCATGTTAGCATCTTTGAAAGTGGGAGCCCTCTTATGGGTTTTTAATAGCAGTAGTTAGTCTTACTAATTCTCGTCTTAAGAACTTCGAGAGGAGCGATTTTAATGTCTGTGTCCCGTCTTTTATTGAGGAAGTGAGGTGCGTGTACGTAGTGTTCAAGATATTGAGGCGAGTATTAGTGAGGTGAGTGATTTGATTAAGATTCTTGAAGAGAGGATAGCAGTTGTTGAGAGAGACTTGATCAGGATTTATGAGTTGCAGGAGTTGTTTAAGAAGTGTGTTGAGGCTAGTTCTCATGGATAGTGAGGAAGTCGCTCTTAGAAGAGCCTTACTCGAGCTCTCGTCAAGAGCTGCTTCCCTGCGCTTCAAGCTAGTGATGTTGCTTGAGGAAGCAAGAATTGAGACTATAAGACTTTCAGGCTTCTTATCTTCTTGTGAGACACTTAATGGCAAAGAACACCCCCTTAGGAAGGAAGTAGAAGAACTTATTGCAAAATACGTCATCACGTCTGAGAAAGTTAAGAGCTGAATTCAGCTATTTAGTCTTTCCTGTAATGTAGCTTAGAGACTTAACGTGAAACACGAAACAAGTGAGATAAGAGTCTTAAGAAGGTTTTAAGTTATGTAGTAGTTAAGATGGTTTCTTCGTGGTAGAACTGCTGGCGGGATTCGACCCTAGGGTCTCCGGCTCTTGATTGAGGTTATGCGTGGTGATGCCGCATGACTTGATGACTTCATGCAACATCACGTGGTTTTGTGATTTGGTTTGATGTTGTTTAGGTTGTGGATGCGATGTAAGATGCTATTTTGTTGATGTCTCCTTTTATTAGGGTCGTGTATTGACCTGTGTGTACGTCGACTTCATAGATTTCTATGTAGTTTATCCCACCAAATTTACTGAAATGACTTGAGTACTTCTGTAGCTCGTCAAGTGGTGGTCTAGAAGTTATCTGCCCCGACAAATCCCTCGTTAAGTATGAGCCAGCAGGGTCGAGAATAGTTAGCTTACCTCCAGAGACAGGTATGAAGACGGCGAGATGGCTGGACCCGGAACTGAACTCTATGTGAGCTAGCCAAGCACGGTATTCTTTCCCGTGAACGTATATTGTGTAGTACTTGATCATTGCGTAAGCGAGGACTGCCTGGTCGTCGCAGTCTCCCTGACCGTACTCGGCCGTGAATCTCGGCTCCTGCACGTAGTTCCTCAACAGGGAGAACCTGTACGTGCATAACCTGTTGGCGTCGCACATGACGTATGTGGGGACCGGTATCTCAACGTCGTTCACGTACGCGACTTTAGAGGTTATCCACTTATAGATGTTTTCGAAAGAAGACCAGGGGTCTGACGCCTTAACTCCAGCATCATTCACGTAGGGAGCGACCGCCATAACGCTGGTTGGATTCAGCACACGCTTGAATGCTTTCGGGATGTTAGCCATTAGAGTCAGAGTCTCAACTAATTCCGCGAGCGTGGAATTCAGCTCGAGAGCTCTAGAGTTGATAGACCCGTACGTGTTCCCGAGCTTTAAATAGTCTGAACGTAGAGCGTCGTAACGTGAACGCAGTTCCTCATATTCTGTTCGTAAAGCCTCATAAGAAGCTCTCAGATTCTCATACTCCCTAACTAGGTTCTCATGCTTTTCTCGGAGATCTGCATACTTTCCGTTGGCCTCCCTCAATAAAGAAGCGTTTGAGTATAACCAACTCCGAAGACGGTCGTTCTCAACCTTGAGTAAAGCGACAGTCTTAATCATAGAATCATAAACGAAGAAGCAGAAACCAGCTTCAGCAACAAGCAACAAGATGAGAACACCTACAACAACCTTAACTCCAGGCAACTCCTTTTCACCAACCCATTAATTCCTATGCTCCATTGACAATATATAAACTGTGTTCCAAACCTCAGCTCACACTAACAAAACAGGAACTAAATAAAACCAAAATAACGTACATGACACTTAACGCGTTGCACAACATGAAAAACACGCTCTCAAACCTTTCATTAAATAAGGAAAGAGTGGAGCCGCCGGCGGGATTCGAACCCGCGACCCCCGGCTTACAAGGCCGGTGCTCTACCCGGCTGAGCTACGGCGGCTCTCCCTTATTGTTTTTCTTAAGGGTTTTATAATGTTTTATTTGGTGGTGTGTTTGAGGGTTAAGATAGTTGTTTCTTTAGGTCCTTCCTCGAGTTCTTTTGATGTTGTTGCTTCTATGTTGCGTGAGGGTGTTTCTGGTTTTAGGATTAACTTGGCTCACGGTGGGTTGAGTGATTGGGTTAAGATGGTTAAGCTGGTTAGGGATGCTGAGTCTCTAGTTGGTGGGTGTGCTTCAGTTATTGTTGATGTTAGGGGTCCTTCACTCAGGTTAGGTGATTTTCCTGGCGTGATTAGTGTTTCTGCGGGTTCCTTCGTTGAGTTCTGTGTTTCTGGTTTTTCAGCAGAGGTTCCCAGGATTCCGTTCCCGCATGAGGAAGTATTCGAGAGTGTTTCTGTTGGTGACTTGCTAGTGATGGATGATGGTAGGGCTAGGTTCAGAATCGTTGAGGTTTCTGGAGATTGCTTCAGAGCTCAAGCACTAACGTCTTGTGAGTTGAGGCAGAGGAAGAACGTAGTCTTCCCAGATAGGGAGTTTAGGGGGAGGTACCTGACTAGCGAGGACGTGGAAGCATTGAAGAGCTTGTGTAGGGAGGGGATAGACTACGTTGACGCGAGCTTGGTGAGGAGTGTTGAGGACGTTAAGGAGTTGCGAGACTACCTATCTAGTATCGAGTGTGGCGCGCTAGTCATGTCTAAGATAGAGACTAAAGAAGCAGTGAAGAACTTGAGTGAAGTTATTGAGGCCTCAGACGCTGTCTTAGTAGCTAGGGGGGATTTAGGGATGAACTTCGGTCTTGAGGAAGTACCTATACTGCAGAAAACGATCGTCGAGACCTCACATAAGGTTGGGAAGCCAGTCGTAGTAGCTACGCAACTCCTAGAATCAATGATTAACAACCCAGTACCGACGAGAGCTGAAGTCTCAGACGTTGCTAACGCAGTCTTAGAAGGTGTTGACGCTCTGATGCTCACTGGAGAAACAGCAGTAGGTAAGTATCCTGTCGAGGCAGTTAAGTGGTTGAGGAAGATAGCTGAGAGAGCTGAGTCTCTCTACAAGCCGACAACACAGAGAACCACAGAACACCTCAAGAAATCACTGAAGAAGAGGTACGCTAAGGGAGTCACAGAACTTGCTGAAGACTTGGGCGGGGTGCTTGCGATATACTCTATGAAGGGAACAACAGTATTCACCGTGGCTTCACTACGCCCCAGAATACACTACTACGTGGGGGTACCGACGAAAGAAATAGCTAGGAAGCTATCAATAGTTTGGGGAGCTAACGTCAAAGTAATTGAAGCAAGCAACTACGTAGAAGGACTCGAGAAACTCTATAATAACTTAGTTGGTAGTGGGGAGTTGAAGAAAGGAGACTTAGTAGTCTTGACTTACGGCTTGAGAGACAAAGAACAAGTAATTAAGGTTAGACTAGTTGAGTAGTTAGTTGAAGCTTTAAAATCAGTTAAGTATTACTAAATTAGCTCACGAGTTGAGGTAAATGTCTAAAGCACAGAAGAAGAAAGAAGTAGGTAAGGTAGTTAAGAAGAAGAAAGCTAGAGCGATAGCTCTTAAGATGAGGAGACTCGACATAATAGTAGTTGGCGTCATAATAGCTCTAATAGTTGCTGGAACGTACATGACTTTCTACGGAATCCCCACATTAAGCATGCCGACAGCTAAAGAGATTCCAGACCCCTTCGAGACCCTCAAGAAAGACACTGAATCCCTCTTCACCCAGAACTTAACTAACGCTACACTACTCATCAGGTACCGCGTGCGGGGCACCTACACTCTGAACACCCCGACCACCATATCAGACACTATGTACGTGACAGTAATACGCGACAAAAACACGAGTGAGTTGCTCGCATACTACGAGGCAACCCCCTACACTTCAGTCATTCTTAGAGAACTAGGTATTCAGTTTTTCGAGAGGAACGGCACCCTATCACCGCCGAGGATAAGCAGACCCGAAGAAATACTAGTAAATATTGAGGGGCTTGAAGAGAGGAACGCCTCCTACACGTACTCTTACGTAGGAGAAGAAGAAGTTACTGCCACGCTCTCAGTAATAAACATAACGTCACCGACTCTCGAGAAACTCAAGACAGTTACTGCTGTGAGAGCTACTCAAATCTACAAGTACTTGATAAGTTACGGGAGCAACACGATCACGCTGACTTTATGGGTAGACAAAGAAACTAGAGTTCCTCTGAAAGCTGTTCTCTCATCAAGTAAAGGTGAACTCACTTTCGTGCTTACTGACATAGCACATATCTAGTTTCTCTGAACCTATATTAACGTCGTTAAAGAGTAAGTAAGAGAGGTGTCGTGAGTGGAGAGAAGAGGTCCAGGCATAAGAGTACCTCCAGTCATTATGGACCAGCGTAGGCAGGCAGCGCTAGAGAAACTCAAGAACGTCAAGTACGTGGTAGCGATTACTTCAGGTAAGGGTGGTGTGGGGAAGTCATTCATTGCTTCAAACCTGGCACTAACTATGAGGATTCTAGGGTATGAGGTCGGGTTAATGGATATAGACTTTCACGGACCTTCAGCTCCTAAAATGCTGGGTATTAGAGGTCAGAGACTCATAGCTTTATCTAACGGCATACAGCCTGCTCAAGGACCTTTAGGACTTAAAGTAATGTCTCTAGATTTCCTCTTAGAAGATGACGACACTCCAGTCATCTGGAGAGGACCTATAAAGACTACAGCTATATTCCAGTTCGTGACTGACGTGTCGTGGGGTAACCTAGACTTCTTAATCATAGACATGCCTCCCGGCACCGGAGACGAGGCCATAACCGTAGCTCAGGAGATACCGAAGATAGACGGCGTAGTCTTCGTCACAATACCTTCAGAAGTCTCAGTCCTCGTTGTCGGCAGGTCAATAACTTTCTATAAGCGTTTGGGCAGGAGGCCTGTGGGCATCATAGAAAACATGTCGTCTTTCTACTGCCCTGACTCAGGAAAGACGTACAGGGTCTTCGGCAAAGGTTCTGGCAAGACACTCTCAGACAAGTACGGCATACCACTCTTAGCTGAAATACCTTTAGACCCGAGAATAGGTGAAGCAAACGATGAGGGCAGACCCTATGTGCTGGCCTACCCTGAATCACCTATCACTAAATCGTTCGCTGAGGCAGCTGAGAAAGTCAAGGAGATTCTTGAGTCAATAAAGAGCGAAGACACTGAAAAAAGTACTAACTAGGTTTCTTCTTATAACCGATGACTACCCTGCTAGCGAACATCGCGCTGTGCTGGCGCCCATCATAATACTTGTTTACCACGCCCCGACTCTTGAGAGTCTTGTCCACGTCCTCAGGCCCTAGCTTTAGGGGGTCGTGCTCGTCTGAAGCTATTACGTAGTTGCAGGCATAGCCGAATGAAGGTATCCAAGTCCAGTACTCTCTCACTATCTTGAAGACATTCTTCAAGTTACTCACTATCTCTTCGTAGACCTCAGGGAAGAAGAAAGAGTTGCCTGCTTGAGTCACTAATACCCCGCCATCCCTCAACAGCTTCTTAGTCTTAGCGTAGAATTCCACAGAGTAAAGCTTCCTGCTAATTTCTGGGCCGTAAGGGTCTGTGAGGTCACTAATGACTACGTCGTAGTAGTTTCGCGGCGCCTCCTCAACGTACTTGAGTCCATCCATTATTAAGACCTTAGCTCTGGGGTCGCTGAAAGACCCTCTATGCATGACTTCTAAGTACTTCTTAGCAAACTCTACTAACTCACCATCTATGTCGACCATAACAGCCTCAACAACTGTGTTGTGTTTCAGGACTTCTCTTAAAGTCGCGCCCTCACCACCACCAATGACTAGAACCCTAGCCGGGTTCGGATGAGTAGTCATCGCTGGCTGCACTAAAGACTCGTGATAGAGAAACTCGTCAGCCTCGGTAGACTGCACGTACCCGTCCAGAACTAAAGCCCTACCAAACTCTTCAAGATCTACTATCTGGACCTCCTGATATCTAGTCTTGGCAGCTACGTACACGTTCTTAACCTTCATCACCATGACTGTAGAGTTACCGACACCTTGAATCACGTTTAGCCCTAACCCAACCTCACTCACTTTACCACCCGAGAGTATATCTTTAGGAGATACGTTTAAGCATTAAAGCTCGCGCGCGAGACGAGAATTCCAGTCGTCTTAGAGTGCCGAACCCAAGGACGCAGCAATCACGAAAGTAAAGGAGATGAGTAGGGGCGAGGTATTCGCAACCAGAAGTTTTTAAGGTTTTATGAATACTGCGTGAGCTACTGTTAACTCCTTAAAAACACGACTACGTATTCCTGGGGAGACTAAGTGGATGTCTGGGAGCTGCTTTCTTGGGGTTTCTGGGTTTCTTGCATAGCTTGCTTAAGTAGTCTCTTAATAGGTGTAGCTTCTTTCGTCTTAGGCGATTTCGATAGAGGTAAGAAACTAGTTGGTGGTGGGTTGCTGGGTCTTCTAGTCTTGGTTTTTGGCTGGGGTTTAGTTAGTGCTCTGTATCCGGTGCCTCCACCAATACCTTACTCGTGGGTTCTGTACGCGTTAAGTGGCGTTGCTCTAGTCTTGTCTGCCACGTACTTGTCGATAGGCAGGCTCGAGGAGGGGAGCAGGCACTTAGTAGGTGCTCTCTTGATAGTTGGTTTGGGTTTTTTCGCTGCTTCCGTTACGGGCAGTCTCGAGTTGAGCTCTACTGGCTCGTTGACGGTCAGTCTATATCCTTCATCAACCTACGTTCAGTCTGGCGAGACACTAACTCTCGGGGTTTGCGTTTCAGGGACTGCCGAGTCTTCAGTGACGGTAATTATTGACTGGGGTGACGGCACCCTAGAAGAACATGATATAGCTCCTGACACGACCTACTCGTACAGCCACACGTACGTCACGAGCAACGCAACCACGACATTCCCTCTCGGCGTTAAGGCTGTTGACTCGAGAGGGCTTGAGGGCTACAACACAGTCCCGATAGCTGTAGTCAACTTAGGAGCTACGTGCGGCATTCCCTGGCCTTTCGACTTCCTCTGCGGTCTAGTCTCGGCTGTGAAGGTAGTGATTCCAGGACTAGACTTAAGCAAGCTGACTTCAGCTCCTGTCTTCCCCACAAACCCTAACAGCGAGTTATACCAGCTCTATCAGTGGGTTCTCGCAGTTTCTGTGAGTATCGTAGGACTCTTCCTGGCTTTCAGGATTGCTTGGGGGTTTGTATGGGGTGATTCAGGGAGAGAACTAATAGAGTCTTTTAAGGAAGCTGTCGTGGTGGTTGCTCTCTCTTTCCTGGCACCACACATATACAACGCGACCATAAACATACTGAATTACTTGACACTCACTACTATCTCAGGACTTGACGTAGGCCCCGTGCTAGCGCTAGTGTTTACTTACCCTCTAATCGGCGTGGTCCTCGGGTATTTCGTGCCGACTCTAGCCACGGTGGGTGCTTTCGTAATAATAGTCTTGATAGTTGTCTCGGCAGTCGTCTACGTTAGGTACTGGCTAATACTGACTCTAGTGACGACATCACCTCTCATCGCTGTTTCCTGGATGCACCCAGCTTTAAGGAAGTCTGCAGAACACCTCTTAACGTTGCTGGCTGGGCTAGTCTTAGCGGGGCCTATAGCGGCTGTTTTCATAAGAATAATCTACGTAATGACTCCAGCCAAAGAAATAACTTTCTCTCTAGTATTTCCTGTTTTGGTAGGTATTATGCCTAACGTGCTCGGCGTGCTGGGAGCTGGGGCCTCAGCAAGTGTTGGACGCTCACTAACTAGCATCGCGTGGGTCGCTGGCCTTAGAATCGCGCGCAGACTAGAGCATCAGGCGAGTGTCGTGCAGGCGAGCCCGTCGCGAGCACTAAGTAGTGCTAGCTCGACAGCGAGTCAAGTGTTGAGAGTCCGCATACCGCGTCCTAAACTAACTTCATCACCGGAAGAAAGTAGCTAGTAGAGCTAATCAAAAACCTCAACTTCTCTGAGATCTCTTCCTCCCGACTTTGAAGACTCTTACCTTCCCCCTCACTTCTGCCGGCTGTCGCTGGTAGATTGTCTGTAGCTTCTCGTAGCATTCTTCCCAGGTCCAGCTATGGACTTCCTTAAAGTCTTTAACACTTGATTTAATCCAGTTCCTCACGACTTGCTCTCTATGAGTTTCTAACTCGTTACATGACTCGACCTCAACAGCTACTGCCTCAGCGTATAGGGGCCTCCAAGAACTCTTATCGACTGGTATAGCTATCAAGTCAGGTTTCTCAAGTCCTGGTGCATTCTTTACTGGAACTACGTAGTAGCCTCTAGACAAGTACTTCAGTAAAACCTTCTTAGCTAGCCTCAGCCCCTCAGTACTGGGGGCCACAGTCTTTAATCCCTTAAAAAGTCCTTTAACGTACTTCACGACACGCTTATTACCTCTCCTCTCAACACTAACGAAGCCGCGAGCAGCCAGCTCGCTGATCACGTCCTCAACTTCTTTCCTCTGTGCTCCAAGCCTCGTAGCTAAGTCAATTACAGACACTTCTCTAGCTTTGTACGTCTCGTAGAGTGCTTGAAGACTCAGCGGCTTCGGAACCTCAACGTATTTCAGTACTGGATTGAGCAAGCTCTTCAAGTCTGTCTTACTGGGTTCTCCCGGGTCGTAAGCGTTCGTGCATATGTTTTTTCTTTTGGGGACGTGTTGCAGGAAATCAATTAAGACTATAGTTGGTGGTGGTTGTTGCTCGCCAGGCCTAGCAGCGATCTTCACTACTGCCTTACCCGTCGTTAAGCTAGTCAGTACTTTAGAGAGAGACTCTGTGAATCCAGCGTCTATTAAGGAGAGCTTCCTCACGTCATGTCCCCCCACCATAAAGACTATCTTCACAGCACAGTTCGTCAGCACTGACTGGAGTAGGTTGCGCGGCAACTGACTAGTGTGTTGGTGTGCTATGATTAAGTGGAGCCCGTACTTACGCGCCTCACTAAGCACAGTGTCTATTATAGGTAAGTCAGACACGAACTGAAACTCGTCTACGACAGCGAAGACAGGCGTCCTCTTGATTCCGAGTCTTGCACGCGCCAAGACCTCAAACCACAACTTCATTAGTATCGTGGAAGCGACTAGCCTGGCTAGATTCTCACCCAGGTCTGACTTAGGCACCGCGAATAAGGTTATGTGTCCGGGACTCATAATCTCGTCAAACCTTATAGTTGTTTTTGAAGTGAGTTTCAAGAGGAGCTTGTCTCTAGCGTAGGGTTCTAGCCTGCTCAAAGCACTTATGAATGTCTGGTCATGCATCCTCCTAAGAGCTGATAACTGCCTACCCCACTCAGGGTCGCCGACGTCTAAGTCTAGCTCGCCCTCGTAAAGAGCTAAGATGACGTCATGTAGGTTAGCCATCGTCGGCGAGTCTGACTTAGAGTATAGAGTCCTAAGTATTACTTGAAGTAAGTACTTGACATTCACTGCAGTCTCCATGAGCTTGAGAACCTCCCTAAAAACACCTAATAACACGTCAACAGCTATCGTCACCGCATGGTCTCTGTCTTCAGCTTTAGGCAGGTCTAGCGGGTTGATAGCGAAGGGCGATTTAATCGGGTGTAAGTAGGTACTCTCGGGAATCTCCTCAGCTAGTTCTCTAGCCATGTCGCCGTGCGGGTCAATAACTACTAATGAGGTGCTTCCTAACTCAGCTAGTCTGTGAGTGAGTAGCTTTAGTAGCGTAGTCTTTCCAGAACCTGTCTGGCCTATCACGTAGGCGTGTCTGTAGAGGTCATCAACTCCAACTCTGAACTCAGAACCGTCTTCTAGAACGCCAATCCTGAATGTCTTGAGTCCTCCCCGGCTAGGTGAGACAGCCGGTAAGGGAGACTCTCTAGTAAAGCCTACTCTATGTAGTGAGGGGTTAGGCAACTTAATAATCTCACTAATCACTTCCTCGTTAAGTAATGTCTTATTCCTAAAACCTAAGAGCTTATCCCAGAAACACACACGCGGGGGCTTAACTAAACTCGCCAGTACTTCAGGGTCTGCTGTTCTGCGCAAGACCCACTTAAGCTCAACAGTTGACGAAGCTCTCACTAAATCACACAAGTTCTTTAGGTCCCCCCTACTACCAGCGAGGACGAGAACCTTACCTAAGACTAACTTATGTATCTTCTTCAGCATCTCAGAAGACTGTAACTTAAGCGTTAGATTCTCTTGTTTTGAAGCTTTCTTAGAGAGTGTGGCGAGCCTCTTGAGGAGGAGAAGCCTTACTCTAGGGTCTCTACTGACGGAAACGCAGACACCGCCCGGAAAGCTGAGAGAGTTTATGAGTCCCGGCAGGTCCGAGATAATCAAGTCTGAAAACCATAATTCGTTACTTCGCTTAAGTCTAGACTCAGCAACCCACACAACACCCTTAAAAGTCTTGAGTAGGTCTCCATAGCTTCTCTCATAAACGCCGAAGAAACCCCTTAGTGTCGCCGGGTAGGTCAGTGTCTCGAGGAAAACAGAGACTCTAGTCTCGTTGCTGATTAAGCAGTAAGTGAAGGAGTGGCCGAAAACACTCAACTCAAGCTTCTGAGAATTAATCCTCGGCACCAGCTCGACGAGCGTGACACACCCCTCAAACAAGAGCTACTCTCTTAAAACTTGAGAGACTAACCAGGAAAGTCGTTAAAAAGGGCTCGAAGATTATGTGGGTGACGTAAATTGAGTCTGTCTCTACAAGCAGTACCCATTACTGTGACGCCTACCCCACCACCAGGTATAGGGAGCGCCGTCACTACTATGCTCTCATGGCTTTACTGGATAGCTTGGGTTGCTGTTGTTGGGGCAGGACTCTTCGGGGGCTTCAAAATAGCTACCGGCGATTATGAAGGCGGCAAGAAGTACTTGGGCGGGGCTATCGCAGGTGCTGTCATACTAGCTTTCTTGTGGGTCCTCATAGGAGGACTCCTCGGGAGTTAACGATACGGTAGTTATTAGTGGTCTCCTAACCCTGAAAGTCAAGACCAAAACACTTTTTCTACTCAACTCACTCAACCCGCTAACGAATACTCTCAACTCTCCCGTGAATCTCGGGCTACTATTCACTCTACCCCTAGCTATGCTGAGGTGCGCGTCCAGCAACGCACTCCTCCCTATCAAGACAGCGTCTTCGGGCTTGAAGTAGTGTTTGTACTTGTAGAGAGCTACTGAAGTTATAGAGTCTTTTATGGGGACACTCAAGTTCAGGTCTAGAGTGAGTCTCTCCTTACTCAAGTCTATAGAAGAAATTCTCGCAGTGTCTCTGGAAGTTTCTAGTCTGAAGAGCGTCGCTACTTTCTCAGCGTAAGTTATGGCTTTCCTCCTAGCAACAAGTCTGCTCACTCTCTCTACCTTACTGAATCTGCCGCCACCCGAGTAGTAACTCATGTACGTCCTCACTACCTCAGGTATGTAGAAAGACTGCATAGAGGGCTCCCAGGTAGGGGTTCTCGTGAAGTACCTACCACACGACACACACTTAAAGAGTTTCTTGCTCTTAGCAGAACCCCACCCAACGACTCTCTCAGAGAAGCAGAAAGGACACAAGACATACACGGCCAGCCCTGAGAGAGCGTCAGCACACTTAACGTACTGCCTGAAAGCGTTGTGGAATCTCCCTAACGAGACTTTATCACGGAAGACCTCCCTAACTAAGTCGAAAGTCCTGTAACCCCTCACTAGAAGAACTGCTAGAGCAGACTCTTCAGACCTGCCGAGAGAACACAAATCACACTCGCCGACCACGAACCTAAGCAAGCTCGTAGCTCCGTAAATCCCTATCCTAGAAAAGAGTCTCTCAACACCCTCTACGTTACCTAAACTTACTGGCTCGTGGTCTTTGAGCCAGAAGCCTGGGTCTTGCTCCGGCATCTTACGTCAAGTGTATGTCGTAAAACGGAAATAAAAATACTAAACAAACACGCGGGCGAGGAAAGCCTCACGCGCGAACCCCGAAAACTTTATTTAGACTTGATTAAGAACCTCATAATACGTCTTTGGATATAAAAACACTTAACTCAGTTAATGACTTCATCACTTAATAGGAGTAAAGACTGTGAAAATCAGTGTCGTGAGTGCTGGGTATGTAGTTGATAAGTTCTTGCCTAACACAATCTTAGAAACGCTGTACCCGAGAACGAGTAGTGAAGTGTAAGAAACTAGTAGAGTGTTTGTTAGTGAGGCTAGCTCACACCCTAAAGTTGCTGTTGACGCGATCAGGAAGGGGGCTAAGAAGATTACGGAAGTCATTATCGTGAGCGCGGCGATATACTGCCATAAAGTCCTCCTAACTTCGTAAACGAAGTTAACAAACACCTCAAATACTTCAGGGTCGCAATCTCCTAGTTGTTTAAGGAAAGCTAGTGCCTCACTCAAGTAGAGTATGAGCCAGGACCTCACACGCTTCTTGAGAGTTTCTTCAAGCTCCCTATCTTCGTAGAGTTGGAGAGACCTGAAGACTCTCACGTGATTAGAAGCTCTACTAACTACTCTGCCCACGACCGTGTTAAGTACTGCCCTCAACTGTAGGGTTGCGGGAAGTAATCCGAGAACTAGAGAAGCTACTGAAGCTTGCTGGAGACATCTCGTAAAGCCGGCTACGTCCCCCTCAATCAGGTGCTGTAGTGGAAAGACTAGTAAGGCTGTTCCAGCAACGTAAGAAGCTCTAAAGACTTTAAGTAATTTCTCGTCGATTACTGCCTGAAGACCTACTGGGTAGTCAGGAAAGAGAGAAGTTGTTAGGAAACCCGCCAACACTAAGAGAGGCACTACGAAGCTAGTTAGTTCTTCACCTACTAGGAAGGTTATGCTGAGCGCTACTAAAGGCCCTATAGTTAGCCCGACGCAAGTAGTTATTCCCGCGTTGACTCTGAAAGAAATAGATCTAGTTATTTGAGAAGATATTGTTTTCATGAAGTCTGAGGCGTAGTCTCTGAGCTGGCTTAAAGCAGTGCCGGAATTAAGCGCTACTGAGTACTCGATCAAGAAGTACTTAGTCTTTCCTGAAGTGATTCTGGAGAGTGTTGTGAGCGCTTCAGCGACTCCCACAATCTCAGCAAGCTTAACAAACCTCTCACCAAGAGACTTGAAAGACTTGAAGACTCTTGACGTGCTCACGAACTTCAGGAACTCGATAAACTCAAGCCCTGTCTTGCTCGCGGCTGTCGCAGTAAGCACAGCGAACGGCAACTCATCATCGAGTTTCTTGTTAATAGAACTTACTGAGGTGAGTGTCTCTAGCACTCTAAACGCGGACGAGACAAGAAGTAAGGCACTCAAGGAAGCAACTAGTGTTAAGTCTGCATCTAACAGTCTAACATAGTAGAGTATTACTGGAGTTAGGGAAGCCGGACTCAGCGCTAGAGCTAGCTTGAGTTCTTTCTCAGCCCTAACATACCTGCTGATCCTCGGGTCGACTAAGACTACGTACTTACGGTACTTCTTAAGAATCTTCTCCAGCATCTTCAAGTACCTCAAGACTCGACTTAAAGTCAGACTTACTCCTTAACTCGTCTAGTCTCTTAATCCTTGAGAAGAGTTCTTGAAGAGTGATTTCAAGACCGTCTCTAGTTCTCTCCCAGACTTTATTAATTACTACTTTATCTTCTGAAGAGTCGTAGACTAGCTCAGCTAATTCTCTCAAGACTCTCCTCGGCTTCTCAGAGAAGCTCATGACTGCTATGAAGTTAAACATACCTATCTGTGAGTTACTCAAGCTTATCGGCTGGCTCCTCAGCCTAGTAACGACTTCTTCAGGGCTACCGCCGTGGAACGACGTAATACCTCCTAAGCCTGCCAGCAGAGACTGAGCAAGGACTTGAGCTTCAGAGCCTCTAGTCTCGCCTACCACGAGTAGTTTCGTGGCTGAAGACCTTAAAGCAGCTTTAGCTAAGTCAAACAAGTCTATCTTCACAGAACCTAGCTCGAAAGCCACGTACCTACTCCAGCTACTGTTAACTGGAGGGTCTATCTCACCAGTATCTTCAATCACTACTACCTTCCAGTCCGTGGGGACGTACGAGTGTAGTAGAGACCTAATCAGTGTTGTTTTGCCAGACCCTGGAGGACCCGCAACTATTAGTGAGCCTCTAGACAAGACCAAGAACTTAAGCAGTTCCGCAACAGCTCTCGGAAGCACCCCCTGCTCTACTAAGACGTCCGTGTGGGGAGGTACTGAAGTCTTCTTCCTAATAATTATCTCAGGCCTCTTAGCAGAGACTATGTGCGACACTAGATGAACTCTGTGGCCGCCGTCTCTCAAAGGCATTTGAGTATCTACTATAGGGTTGCTCGCGGAGATGTAGGTAGAACACCTAGAAGCTATCGTCTGCTGCAACTCAGTGACTTCTTCTAAGGAAGTCAAGAAGATGTTAGTCTGGATGAAGTCTGCTTGAGGCTCGAGAGTCTCGACTAGCTTGTGCCTCACCCACACAGGGCCTGGACCCTCAACGCTGACGTCGATGACGTGCGGGTCGTCGAGCAACACCTGCAACTTCTTGTAGCCAGTTAGTGTCTTGAAGACGTAAGCAGCTGCAGGAACCTCCTCACGCGAGATGCCGAGCACTAAAGAAAGAACATCGCTTAAGTTGTTACCCCTCCTAATAAGTAAGACTATGTCTTCAAGCCTTGACTCAACTAAAGCACAGAATTCTCTAGAGACTCCTTCTAAGACAGCGTGATATGTGATTCTCGAGTTATTTTTGATTAACTTGATGACGTAAGCACCGACT
The DNA here is from genome assembly GCA_038843015.1 of Zestosphaera sp. Classification (NCBI taxonomy): domain Archaea; kingdom Thermoproteati; phylum Thermoproteota; class Thermoprotei; order Desulfurococcales; family Desulfurococcaceae; genus Zestosphaera; species Zestosphaera sp. The sequence continues at coordinate 74,483 of JAWBSH010000008.1, forward strand.
TGATACTCCGCGATGACATCGCCTGAAGGGATCTCACTAGTGATTGAGAGTCTTGCCTCGCTTTCCTCGAGTTTAGGCCTCGCGAGACCCAGCCTAACTCTCTCGAAGATTCTCAAGCGCTCGCGAAGCACTACAAACCCCTTAAGAAGCTAAGTAGTGATTTTAAGGACTCTACTCAGGGAACGCAAGCCATGACTAAAGAAGCGTTAGTTTCAGGGTCTACGAGAAGTACTAACACCTCACCCAACCCTCCAACACTACTCAGTGTCAGGCGGGCAGTACTCTCAGGCATTAAAGACTGCGGGAAGACGAAATCTAGTGTTTCGTTGTGCGCGGTCTTCACCCCCCATATCATGAATTCCCTGCCATGAGTGTTCTCCAGAATTATCGTGAGGTCTCCATTACTCACTACACACTCCAGAGTTACTACACCGACTATCGAGTAAGTGTTTTGTTGTGTGATGAAGTAACTTGCGGTGTTGCTTGCGAGAGCAACTATAGAGAGTAGAGTCAGAACAGCTATTAAGTATTTCTTCACTAAAAACACCTCGTCAGCTTGGGGGGACCTTCTTCTCTAGCACTTACTACCCGCCACTAGCTTTGATTACTTGCGTGGTGCTTGTAGCGACGTCGGAAACCCTGACATGTACTGCTGCAGGGACTGACGCAGGTTTGTTTATCGTTAAGTATATCATTACTTCAGACTTCCCCGGAATAACTACTGAGAGCGGCGGGCTTAAGACTGCCGTCACTCCTCCAGCACCAGTCACAGTACCTAGTGAGTTCGTAGTAGTAGCCACTCCCGCAACTCTCGAGCCGTCAGTGAGTGTTATGTCAACTCCTTCTAGCCTGAGGTCTCT